>NZ_JAUBOZ010000003.1:171602-172640 GCF_036700475.1 Microcoleus sp. T2B6
AACCATTGATGTCACCTCAGCAAATGTCACCGTTACTGGTAGTAGCGTCACCATTAATCCAACGGCAGATTTAGCGCAAGGTACTGATTACTACGTAGAAATTGCCGCCGGTGCGATTAAAGACTTAGCTGGCAACAATTATGGCGGTACTACAGGCGCAACTGCTTGGAATTTCAGCACCAGTGGGATTCAATACTTACCAGGTTATTATCCCTTACCAGGTTATTATCCCTTACCAGGTTATTATCCCGGTACTACTGCCACTGATACCACACCACCCACAGCCGCCACTTTCACCCCCGCAGACAACGCCACAAGTGTTGCAGTTGCTGCTAATTTAGTGGTCACCTTGAGTGAAGCCGTACAAAAAGGCATCGGCAATATTGTCATCAAGAAAGTCTCCGACAACTCAGTTGTTGAAACCATTGATGTCACCTCCGCAAATGTCACAGTTACTGGCAGTACCGTCACCATTAATCCAACTATTGACTTAGTTAACGGCACTGATTACTACGTTGAAATTGCCGCTGGTGCAATTAAAGACTTAGCTGGTAACAATTATGCCGGGATTACAGGCGCAACTGCTTGGAATTTCACCACGGCTGCCGCCGTTGATACCACACCACCGACAGCCACTTTCACCCCCGCAGATAACGCCACCAGTGTGGCTGTGGGTGCTAATTTAGTTGTCACCTTGAATGAAGCCGTACAAAAAGGCACTGGCAATTTGGTTATCAAGAAAGTCTCGGATAACTCAATTGTTGAAACTATTAATGTGACGGCGGCTAATGTCACAGTTAGTGGCTCTACCGTTACTATTAATCCGACTGCTGACTTGGCAGCAAACACTCCATACTATGTCGAAATTGCCGCTGGTGCGATTAAAGACTTAGCTGGTAACAATTATGCCGGTACGACAGGCGCAACAGCTTGGAATTTCACCACGGCTGCCGCCGTTGATACCACACCACCGACAGCCACTTTCACCCCCGCAGATAACGCCACCAGTGTGGCTGTGGGTGCTAATTTAGTTGTCAC
>NZ_JAUBOZ010000226.1:0-2491 GCF_036700475.1 Microcoleus sp. T2B6
AACCTGACGGTCAACGGAGTTAGAGTCGATAGGAGCGTTACCACTCCTACCTCTCCTTCAGAACGGAACGTGATACTTTCGTATCATTCCGCTCCTTGATAATTCCACCTTTGTTATAGGTACGATTCAAGACCAACTATCAGGTTTTAACACTTTCTTTAGAGCGCATTGACCCGTCTGTTGCTGTCTTTGTGTCGTGGCAGTGTTTATGCAAAAGTTGTAGGTTGTCATAGGTGTCTTTTCCACCTAACGAGGTCGGTTTAATATGGTCAACTTCTACAATGTCTGTACTGGTAAAGTATAAACCGCAGTGAGGACAAATACCCTTTTGACGCTTGATTAATGTAGCAACCCTTTTAGGAGTTTCAGGGTATTCACCTCTACGCTTGCTCCAATAAGTCCAGTTTCCATCAAATGGACTAGCAACACCCTTTACTTTGATATGCCTTACGATTGGCGTATCTGAATGTTGTTTTAATTCCAATCCATTTTCGGTACCGAAACACCAGTTATAGTCGCCTACTGTTCGCCAGTATTTGTCCTTGTTGATGCCCCCTTTTCCCCTCCTTGTTGCCCAGGCTCTCAACTTATCATAGGTTAGTCTGTCAACCTTTGTATAGGTATCCTTACTAACGACGGTCGAGTAATAGTTTGACCACCCTCTTATGATTGGATTGAGCTTGCTAATTAAGGCAGCTTGAGGGGCGGTTTTATGGGTGTCTATTACTTCAGCAATCTTGACTAGATGAGTTTTTACCTTTTGTCTTGAGGGTGTGATTATTGTCTTAAAACCTAATGGGATTCCTTTTGATGAATTGGAGCTACGGTAGTTTCCTACTTTGTACTGTTGTATGTGGAATCCTAAGAACTCAAACCCAACACTTCCCTTTATTTCATTAAGGGTGTGAGTTAATTTTGTTTTACTCGGTTTTAATTCCAATCCCATGTCACTCAACCAGTTTGCGATTATCTCCTGACATTTCTTGACTACGTTCAAATCCTCATGGATTATTACAAAGTCATCAGCATAACGGATTAGGCTTAGTGTGTCTCTTCTCTGGGATTTATTTAATTTCAATCCTCCGGGAGAATGTATTTCTAAGGTTTCCGCGTACTGCTTTACTCTTTCTTCCATCCCATGTAAGGCAATGTTCGCAAGTAGAGGAGAAATTACCCCGCCTTGTGGTGTACCTTCATTAGTAGGGAATAAAGAACCCTCGACACCATACCCTGCCTTGAGCCATGCTTTGATTTGACGGTTTAAGGTGGGGTATGTACTTATTTTTGAGATTAAGGCTTTGTGGTTTATACGGTCGAAACACTTCGATATGTCAGCATCTAGCACGTATTTGGCTTTTTGATTGATGCTGGCAAATATTGCTTCTATCGCATCGTGACAAGAACGCCCCGGTCTAAAACCGTGCGAGTTTGGCTCGAATTTAGCCTCCCACTCAGGTTCTAACGCTAGTTTTACTAACGCTTGCAAGGCACGGTCGTTTATTGTGGGTATTCCTAATGGACGTTTTTCATTCGTACCATGTTTGGGAATCATCACCCTTCGTGTGGGTTTTGATTTTCCGGTAAGTTTCAAACGATTTACCAATTTTATACGATGCTTTGGGGTCAACGATTTAATCCCGTCAACTCCAGCCGTATTTTTTCCTTGGTTATCCTGTGTTACCCTACGAACCGCGATACACTTGGCAGACCAAGACCTAATCAGGGTCTTTTGTAGTTTGCGAACTGCTTTAACATCACCACGCTCACTCGCTTGATAGATTCGTTTTTGCAACTTGAAAGTTACCCGTTCTAGCTTGCGCCAATTCAGGTTTTTCCATTCCACCGTCAGATTATTCTGCGTATTAGACATATATATTGCTACTAGGACTCTATCTTTGGAATTACCGTGTATCTGTCAGCATATCTTTGTCATTACAACATAGCATTCGCTTTTGATACAATCCCTCTCTCTTAAATCATTCGTTAGCTACTTACTGGTTATCGACCTTACCAGAGACTTAAGAGAGTTACTTCGTTCCGATTACACATTGTTAAAGTCTTTAGCGCGATGCTTTCCACCGGGTTTATTGGGCGGTGCTTATAAGTCGGCGATAAAACCGCTTATGCCCTATCCTTGCCTTTTGGCTTGGTGTTAATCGGTCTTTACCGTGTTTTTCAACGGGTTTATCCTGATTTCAGCCATTACACCATTGGTCTTCACGATGGTTCAGACACATCTTTGCTTTCGCTACACATGGACTTTTTACTCGACAGTTACCGGGTTGGCTCCTAGTAGTTCTGCCTTTTACCCCCGCTTTAGCCTGCTAGTTGCTACCCAACAAACTAGGGGATATGTTTTCACCTCAGCACTTGAGGGGTAGGATTTGGGCTAAACCCGCACCTACAAATGTAATCAGTTATCACCAGTCTTATCAACTGGGTTAACCGTCCCGTAAGCCTTTCAACCTACTTTAGGTTAAACGAATCGCAC
>NZ_JAUBOZ010000106.1:0-26947 GCF_036700475.1 Microcoleus sp. T2B6
ACCGCTTCCCTTCTGGCGCTTTATTAATGTATCAACTCTCCCCAGAGTTGTCAAGCGTTTTGTGAAAATATTTTTGATTTTTTTTTGAACCTATACACACCAAGGGTTTCGGCATTTATGACCTGCTCCGGTATCCCCTGGCTGACTCCTCTTTTAACTATGGGGTCTTTTTTTGGGGCAAGATTGGACTTTGGGGCAGACTATTTCCCGCGCATGGGTAGAAGGACTCAGTGGTTCAACATGATGATGGGGCTTACTTGGAGTATAGGTAAGGCAAAGTTAGAGTGTAAGGTGTGAGCCTGCATCATGGGGTGAGGATGACGGAAGCAGGCTGGTGCATGAGTCTATATATTAAGTGGTGTCTGCATTTCTTGGACTTTACTGATGGACGTTTGGGTCTCAGAGTGAGCCGATCGCCCTTAACAATTCCTCTGATTCAAAATCCAGAAGCTGACACGACACGGTACTCTAACCCCGATCGAACTCCCAGGAATCGATCGCCCGCAAATACACTCTCCTGAATTACACCCCCAAACTCCTTCAGTTACGCCAGTTATCAGCCCTTGATGAGCGAGCGCGAGTTGGTCTCCTCAACATCTACATCTAAAAAGTGCAAGTGACTCTCTTCCTCAGTATTGACAGCAATCACCAAACCTCTATTCCCCCAAGGAGCGATCGCCCGGGGTGAGGCGGGGCTGCTAAAATTCCCTACTTGAATCCCTTGACTGTTTAACACTTCTATCTGCCCCTCAACATCTGCCAACACCCATCCCCAATTAGCCACACAAGCAGACACGGGCAAACTTTCAAGGGGAATTCGCGCTACCTTGAGCGGCCACAATTTCATCAACAGCACCGCCGCTTTACCACCTTGGGGAATTCCCAGCAAAGTATAAGGCTCAGGTGTCAACAGCATCTGTCCCACACTGGCAGACAACCGCACAGAACCCACCGGCGTGCCGCGGCGAGTGTAAACTCTAAAAATAGTTTGAGGATTTTTTGGTTCGTTGTCAGGCCAAACTGCTAAGACGTGTCGCCGATCCAAAAACATTAATTCTGGTAAATAGTGTTCTGGTAACGGCACAGTAGCGATCGGCTTCAGCGCTTTTTTCCTATCGCCCGCCGTGCTGTTTCCCGCTAAAGAATAAAAACGCAGTTCGCCGGGAACCGCTACTGTCAACCAGTTGCCGTGAGAGTCAATAGCAGCTTTTAAAGCATCTGGGCCTTGCCTCAAACCCATATCCAGCAAACACTGAGGCTCCCAAGAGTGTTCATTGAGCCAGTAAAGTTTTTGCGGAGTGAGAACGCAGCAGCCGTGGGAACTCGGTAAAATGCCACGCACAATTTCCGCCATGAATGAAATAGAAGTAGACATTTCCCCTGTAACTAGCTGTTTTTCCGGCTGAGACCAAACCTTCACCTCTGTACCTACAGCAGCATAGAGATACGTTTCAGTGGCAATTAAAGCGGTCAACGGTGCAGGAAGTATCAGTGGCTTTGGTTGCGACAGCGAATAGCGCACAGTCCGAAGTAAATTAATAGCCGACTGTGATGCTTTTTCCTCTTCAACTTCTAGCAAAGAGTCAGTTTCCGACTTCAGACTTTTATCACCACTGGTTGTGGGGCTTTCCCAGGGAATAATGCAGTCGCCCAATTGTCTGACAGCGGGGTCGTACATGATCAGCCGCAGAGCTTGAGCCATTTGGGAAGCACTGGCAAAACGGCGGGCTGGCAGCTTTTCTAAAGATTTTTTGACTATTGCTTGCAAAGGTTCGGGGATGGCGTCGGGAAATTGCAAGCGTTGATTCAGGTGCGCCCACCTCAAGTCTCCGGGGGTTCCCCCGAAAGGGCGGTAGCCCATTAGCAATTCAAACAGCAGAATTCCTACTGCATATATATCTGACATCGGGGAAAAAAGACCGTAAAACCGCTCAGGGGCCATGTAAGCGGGGGAACCTACGGTAGCGTCGGGAGAAATTTCTTGGTGGAGGCGAGTGGTACCTATTTCTGGCAGCCGACGCGCGATGCCAAAGTCAGACAGCCGGGGCGACCAACCTTTTGCTCCTAAAGTTAGGAGGATATTTTCGGGTTTGATGTCGCAGTGAACTACGCCTCGGCGGTGGGCGTAGTCTAAGCCGGCTAAAACTTCCATGACGAGCTGCAAACCTTCGAGCAGACGCAAGGGGCGCTCTTGTTTGAGCAGGTTGCGGAGGGTTCCTCCCTCGCAGTAGTCCATAACCAAGTACCGGCCTGTAGCTGTGTGTTCTAGAGCTCGGCAGGTAACAATGTTCGGGTGCTGCAAGGTGATCAGAAACCACAGTTCTCGCAAGAATTCGCTAGTTGGGGCTTTTTGATGACTAAGTTCTTTGAGAGCAACCAGTTGGCTGGTGAGGCGGTAGTCCTGGGCGGGAGCTTCTCGAACGCTGGCACAAAAGACTCGACCAAATTGTCCTTGTCCGACTAGCCCTAAAATGCGGTACTTAGAATGTTGCATCGGTCTAATTATAGAAAAAGCTTGAGCTAGTATTAAAATATGTAAATAATTCTGACAAAAATTCAAATTTTTGAATCGCTCGCCAGGTACAGCCTATGTTATCTCAGGTTCATTCTCAGCCTCCTTGAGAGCGATCGCACAGTCG
The DNA here is from genome assembly GCF_036700475.1 of Microcoleus sp. T2B6. Taxonomy (NCBI): domain Bacteria; kingdom Bacillati; phylum Cyanobacteriota; class Cyanophyceae; order Oscillatoriales; family Microcoleaceae; genus Microcoleus; species Microcoleus sp. T2B6. The sequence continues at coordinate 2,640 of NZ_JAUBOZ010000106.1, forward strand.
CACCTACTAAAATCCTTGAGCTTCGGAATCAGTATCAATCTTGCCGGATGCCGCTACCCGATCGGGAACTACCTGTGGCTGCTATTTTAGTCGATCGCGACTATTACAGTTTTTTCAATGCCATGCAGAAAGTCTCTAAGGTTTTAGCTTTTCAAGGCTAATCTGGGGAATCGGGGCGAGGAAACAGCGATATGACCAAAACAGAAGTGCGGTTATGCCATAGGGGTTAGAGATCCAGAAGCCGATGCTGTCGTCAAGGCATCTTAACCTTTTTGAGCGTTAGCCAACTTTATTTGCGCTTTGAATAAGTTGATCGTAACTTGCTAAATACTGAACTTGACAGGAGCAAACATCAATATGGTTAAAATTATTAAACTAGATCCAATTGCGGAGGAAATAGCAGTCGAAACCCGATCGAATATCCTATCTGCCTTACTTTCCAAAGACTTAGATGTTCTCAAGGAATGCGGGGGGCGGGGAATGTGCGCTACCTGCCATGTTTACATTAAAGAAGGCATGGAAGGCTTGTCGGACATGAACCGCCGCGAGAAAAGGACGTTGGAAGTCATTACTACGGCTAAAGCCAATTCGCGACTTGCTTGTCAGGCTCAAATTATGGGCGAGGGTGTGGTTGTAGAGTTGCCTGCGGGGATGTACATTAATGCTATTGAAAATGTCGAAGCTCTGATCGGCCGCCGCGCCCAGCAAGATTTATTACACCCAATTACGGGTCAAGTAGTTGTAGAATCAGGAAAGTTAATTACTCGTTCTATCGTTACACAGCTTAATGAAACCCGCTTTCAAGTAGGACAGTATTTAGTTCGGACTAAAGAAGCTTAAAACTGATATGTTTGTATTTTAGTAGTAGAGAAAAATCTATGTTGAGCCAACTTGCGCGTTTGAGCATGGAAGCAGACGGACGCTACGCCAGTGCAGAAGAACTCCAATTTTTGAAAGACTACTTTCAGTCTTTGAATCACCGGATGAGTGCTTATAAAAAAATTCAAGCCTCTGAAACAGAAATTATGCGGCAAGTGGAAGCACAAATGCTGTCTCTAGACCCTAGTTTATTTCGGCGGGGGGGTAACGATGTCACTGAAAAGTGCCGTGGAGATATTGTGCGGGTGTTGAGGCATTCGGCGGCCGCACTGTTGATTAATGATACGGAACGATTGCGCGATCGGCTACTACTTTGGTTGCAAACTATTTTAGGCGCTGTTCAAGTTAGAAATAGTGCGACCGTGACTTACGATGTGATGAAAAAGGTTCTCAAACAATATCTCACAGTGGAAGAAAGGAACCTATTTTTTCCAATTCTGGACATCAACCGCACTTTACTAGGCAAATAATCAAGGGGGTTGACAAGTTAACGCCGATAAACTGTGCCGTTAGGAAGAGTGGCTCCAATCAACTTCGCTCCCGTCAAATCCGCCTCAGTGAGAATGGCTCCCCGGAGGTTGGCTCCTGTCAAGTCAGCTTTCTGCAAGTTGGCTTTACTCAGGTTAGCTTTGGTCAAGTTAATTTCATGCAGGCAAGAATTAGAAAGGTCGGCATTGATCAGGTAGGCTAGACTCAAGTTGGCTTTGCTGAGGTTTGCTCCGCTCAAGTTAGCTTCCATCAGATAAGCACCGCTCAAGTTAGCTTCGTTCAACAATGCTTCTGCCATATTAATTCCAGTTAAAAGTTTGCGGATCAAGTCTACACCGCCCAGATCTGCCCCGCTGAGGTTAATACCGCTTAAGTGGCTGCCATTCAAAGTAATGTTTCTCAGGTAGGTTTTGCTGAGGTCTGCTTTGCACAAATTGGCTCTATCTAAGCAAGCTTCGCTAAGGTCTGATCCGCTCAAGCACGCGCCGTTTAAATAGGCTTGAGTGAGGTTAGCTCGCCTGAGATTAGCTTTCAACAGGTTGGCTTTGCTGAGGTTAGCACGGGTTAAGTTGGCTCCGGCTAGGTTGGCTTTGGATAATTCGGCTCCGGTGAGCTGTGCTTCGGTCAAGTCTGCCTCTTTGAGACTCGCTAGACTTAAGTAAGCATCTTTGAAGTTTGCTCCGTTGAGATTGGCTTTAATCAGATAGGCTTTACTGAGATTTGCCTCAGTGAGAATGGCTTTGGTGAGGTTAGCGGCGCTCATATCTGCACCTATGAGATTAGCATTGGGAAGAATTGCTCCGGTCAGGTTTGCCCAATTCAGATGAGATCCGGCTAGGTTGGCGCCGGTGAGATTGGCATCGCTCAGATTGGCTCCACTCAGACTGGCTGCCATGAGGTTGGCGCCGGTGAGATTGGCTCCACTGAGGTCAGCTTTGCTGAGATTGGCTCGGCTCAGATGGGCTTTGGTGAGGTCGGCCCCGCTGAGGTTAGCACCGATTAAGTAGGGTCGTTGCTGGTGTTGGTTGAGGTTTGCCAAAATTAGAGTTGGGGCATCGCTGGAACGGTATAAATCGATCGGACTCAACACAATGCCGCGCAGATTGGCCAGTCTAAAATCTCTTTCGCCGGCTGCATATCGAGTTAGAAGTTCATTGGCGTCCATTAAGTTCTAGCAAAATGTTTGAGGTTTTGATGGCTTTTAAATTTTATGAGTTTCTAGAGTAAGTTATGAAGTTTCTAGCTGCTAGTTCTCATCAGGTTTTATTTGAATTGCTAAAACCTTATTTTTTAACTCACGAGCTTTTTTATAATTTAACTCACAGTTTTGATGATACGGTCGATAATATGGCTGCCCAAAAATCGATTTGACAGCTATTAGCAACAAACTAATAGCTGTCAAATAAGTCAGTTTTTTTGAAAAAGTTGAGTGAGAATAGCTTCATGGTCTTTTCCTTCTTCGACCATAGACTCGCCCGGTTGGAGGCGCTCGCGCAGCCCTAAAATAAAGCGGTTGCAGTCCGATCCCAATGATTCGCAGGATGTTTGCAGACAGTGAAGTTCTCGACCCGTAAGCTGACTAAAGAACGCACTTAAAATACCTGCTTCTAAAAAACAGGCCGGTCGCTTAGACTTGGGAGCTGTTTTAGCAAAAAGAGAGTTAGCAATTTTTACTATTAAAAATCCCTGTTCGGAATAGCTGGGGTCAAATTCAAATGTTCCCCATCCATGAGTTTTCCAACACTGCTGTAAGGACTGAAGAAATTCTACCATTTCCATTTCAGAAACTGGCTGACCGTAGTATTCGCTAACTTCTTCGCAAAAACGCACGTAGAAGTTTTTACCCCACCAGCGACCGCAGTTGAAAAGCACGAGGCGGGAGGCTTGACCTGTTTCTTGTTCTAAGCCGATATAAATGGCTTGAATCAGTGTTTCTGGGAGTGCTAAAAGCCGATCGCCCCGGCGGTTTTCGAGGAGGCCGAGTTCGAGGTCGCCTCGGACGTAGGCATCGCTGGCAAAGTAGTTTCCAGGGAGTCGGGGCTGTTTGAGTAAGTCGGCAATATTAATCATCGGAAATTAGGAATTGGGAATCGGGAATTGGAAATTGGGAAGAAAGCTGATTATTTATTACCTTGGTCAATAATTGACTGCGCTTGGTCGAAAAATGGTTGCAATATAGCCCGGGCTTGCTCGGAAAGCAATTCTTTTAAGCGAGTTTGCAGCAGATTGCAAACAGTTGCTTCGATCTTTTGAGTTTGGTGGGCTTCGACTATGCCGGAAAGCCAGTCTACAAGGCGCTGTTCGAGAAAATTTTGATCGTTTAGCAGCATAGCCATAGCGCAGTACCGCAAGACTAACACCCAATGTTTGAGCGATCTTTCTAAGGTTTCTTGTTTTTCGTCGGGGAATGTTTCTTGTAGTTTGTTGGCTACTGGTTGGAAGATGCTTGCTTCCTTCTCTCGCAAAAATTCGTAAATTTTTAAGCGCTGGACAAGGGTTACAGCTTGACGCTTAAAAGCCATGAGTTCTTCGCCTTTTAAAAAGCGGTTTTCTGCCTGATCCAGCAGCGCCTCAATCTCAGGGTGCATGATTTTAATTAAGTGGTAATCGGTAATTGATAAAAGGAAGGAAGTTCGGCAACGAGCTATGTACGGGATTTAACGGGTTTAACTAATGGATTTTGAGGGAGGAGGAAAGATGGGTGAGGGAAGATGGATGAGGGATTGCCCTATTTTTTATTTTCCATTTGGAACACAGATTAAAACAGGTCAAATAGGTCATCAATGGTGACTTCTGCTTGTTCAGAAATAGAAATTACTGGCAAGGGTGGCGGTAGGGGTAGGGCACCTACTTCCGGAATTCCTTCCCAAGAAATAGCTTGAAAAAAGTCTGCTACGGGCTGGGTTAAACTCAGAAGTTGACCGGGGGTCGAGCCATTTGGGGTTTCTAAAGATTTTCCCAGCCAATTATAGTGACCAAAGAATTCTTGGACAGATTGGTCCAACCATGAAGTTTGACTTTTCATCTTTCTTCCTGCCTGGAGAAATCCACCATCGCACTTTCATGGCGAAATTGGTGGGAGGAAAGGCAGGGCAGGGGATGTGCCTTTCCAGGTTGTTTACCGCAATATTTCACCGTGTTGCAATCGATTTTGAATATCGCGGGCGTTGGCACCTTCGTTGAGCCAGAATGCTGCTGCATCAATTTTATCTGGGTTGCCAAGCAGGAACTTGCAATAGGTTTCTCCCATTGAGTAACATTGGAGTTCTATGCAGCTCAGAGGCTTTTTGACTAAAGAGCCGAAGAAACCGGCGAACAAACCGGCGTATAGGTGGCAAACCGGTTTGCCTACGTCTCCCAATGTGCGAGCAACTGCTGAGTCAAAGAGGTTGATGAAGATGCAGCCGTGTTTGCGATCGCTCATGTCTACTTCCCAGCGACCCCAACCTTGAGCCGTGAAAGGCCACCACCAAGTTTCTAGCAGAAACATGAGATTTGACTGGCGAATGTTCTGGCTGTATTCGGCACTAAACCATTTTTGAAAAAATTCGGAATCTTGGAGTCCCCACTGGCAACCAATAGTATACATGATGACAGAGGACGCGGGGCCGACTTCTTCTTCGAGCCCCTCCACCAAACCGATAATGAAGTCTTCGCTGGTAAAAATGTTGCGTGACTCATTCCAGTCGTCAATTGTACCCATCTGGCGATCGAAGGCAAAAAAATCCTGAAACCTATAGTGGCTATGAGTTTTAGGATGCTTTTGCTTCAGTAACGATTCGCTGTGAGGGGAGATTTCTTTTTTGGCGGTAGAGACCATTGGCGGGTTATTCCTTTTTGGTGTAGTTTGGTGAAAATTAGAGTCAAATAGACTGGGCTGTGTATCCAATTTAACTTTATTTTTCTCAAGGCAGGCACCGGGTATAATTTTTTACTGCAATATAAAAATTAAAAATTCTAGGATGCTAAATTTGGGGGCTTGTTGGGAGTTCTGCCTTCGGACAACTGCTCTCTGAGTGCTGGCGAAAGTGGGTATAACCTTAAACGAGTATGTGTTATCGTTTTGTGCAAGCTGTCCACTATATATATAGGGCATATGGGGATGAAAAATCACGCTTGTATTGCAATAGGCATCAATCAATATCAGTTACTCCAGCCTTTGAGTTATGCCCAAGAGGATGCAGAGGCGCTGTACGGTTTTTTGACTGAGGAGGCGGGTTTTGCGCCGGATGGATGTCTACTGATGACCGATAGCTCGCCGTCGCTGTGGGGTCAATCTACATATCCAAATCGGGAAAATATTCTGAGATTGACCCAAAGCCTCTGCGCGCAACATGTGCAACAAGGAGATTTACTCTGGTGTTTTTTTAGCGGCTACGGTGTCAGCTATGAAGGTAAGGATTATTTGATGCCGATTGACGGCAATCCGGCTGACATTCAGGGTACGGGGATTCCGGTAGAGTTGCTGTTGAATACTCTGAAAAACGCTCCTACGGAAACGGTATTGGTGCTGGTTGATATGAACCGCAGCCAGATTGTGAAAGCGGGGGAAAAGATCGGCTCTCAAACGGTTGAGCTGGCGCGGGAACGGGAAATCCCGACGGTGCTTTCTTGCCGCCCGAATCAAGTTTCGCGGGAAACTTCGGCTTTGCGTCAGGGGTTTTTTACGACGGCGCTTTTGGAGGGGCTACGATCGGGACAGTGCATGACCATTAAGGGTTTAGACCGTTTTTTGAGCGATCGAGTGCCGGAGCTGTGTGACCACCATTTGCGTCCGAAACAAGAACCTTTGATGGTGGTGCATCCTCCGGGAAAGGCTAATTTGGTGATTTTGCCGGATGCTTCAGGGGTACCAACTGCTGCGTTGGCCGGACGCAACGGCAATATGACGGTTGGTACGGCTGATGGGTTCGATCACCCGCAAATGGCTACGGCTACGGCTCGAATGGATTTGCCTCCGGCAGTTCGCAATGCTGAGGATTCGCCGGTTGAGATGCCGCCTGTGTCGCAGCCGAATGCTGTGGCCCCTGCCGATCGGGGGGGCGATCGACCGAACTTGCAAAAGCCGCAGGATGAGCATAACGGGGGGTCGGATAAGTCATTTTTGCAGCAGCTAGTGTTGTGGAGTTCAGCTACGGCTTTGGTACTGCTGTTGGGTGTTTTTGTGACGAACAAATCAATTTTTATTGGTCAGCAGGAAGGAGATCCTCGATCGCCTGGTGGAAATGCCCAAAACCCTGGCTCTCAAAAATTTACTGGTACTGGGGGGTCGCAGAACCAACCGCGGGCGGTGCAAGCAGGGACTGGAACCAAGCAGCCACCATCCGGCCAGCAGGTGTGGGCTGAGGCGAAAACTTTCCTCAAGGATGGTTCGGCTTCTAGTTTTAATAAAGCAGTGGTTAAGGCTCGAACGATTCCGCCTAGCGATCCGCTCTTCCCGCAGGCTCAGCAGGATATTGAGCGCTGGAGTTTGACAATTTTGGATATAGCTAACGGGCGGGCTGCTCGGGGCGATTTCCAGGGGGCGATCGGGGCGGCTAAATTGATGCCTGATGTCAATCAGCCTGTTTACAATCAGTCGAAACAGGCGATCGCTCAGTGGGAGGAGCTATCCAAAGACCAGGATGTAAATGCTGCTTTGCTATCGGCTGCTAAGGGTCAAATTAAGCGGGGGGTTGCCTCTTCTTACAGTAAAGGCATCCAGCAAGCTAATAAAATTGAACCCGGTCAGCCGAAGTATGAAGAAGCTCAACAGTTAATTGGAGAGTGGAGCGAAAGTATTCTCAAAATTGCTAAGTTGCGCGGCTCTCAAGGAAAGCTGAAAGAGGCAGTTGAAGCTGCTTCGCTGGTGCCGTCGGGTACTAAGAGTTATCAGCCGGCTCAGAAGGATATCGCCAATTGGAAAACGAAGCTCCAACGCCAGCAGAAAAAAGGTTGATTTAGTTGATAATTTCTCGGTTTGCCACCGGGAAATTATCTTAGCGACTGACCGAAGTAGGTCGTTCGCTCGCTCGATACCTCTTGATAGTGCAAAAAAGAGACCGACATATCGATAATTTAAAACCAATAATTTTCTGCACCATTTCCCCTCCCCAGCTTCGGCGGGAGGGGATTTTCTATGCCCCCTGGCAGGTTCGTTTTTGTAGAGTGAAAGATATCGTATGGGCTGGTTAATTGGGGTTGCATAATACTGGGATGATTTTGATGTTTTTTGTGGATGGGCCCATGAGCCTGAAGGCGTGTATTTTCACAGCAGGCGGGACGCCTAACCCTACTCCCCACAATAATCCTCAAATTGTGCAACGCGGGTTAATTAATATCTTTAATTCACATCCAGAGTTCTCTAACTCGGCGCTTTCACCGTCAAAAACGAGGTGTTTTAACAATAAAACTGGCGGTATATATATGTTTAAATGCTGAAGAACTGTGCAATTATTTAATTTTAATAGTCAAGAAAAAGTTAATTTTTGTAGTTTATTGGGTAATAATACTATGCGCTTAATTTATAGTTAATTTTAACTTTATTGGTCAGCAAATTGGGCTATATCGAATTGCTATCTAAGGGAAATGGCTAAGGCAAAATCGCCTTAAAAGATCGGGTATGCAGAGTTAATTTTTTTTATCGCTCTTTGTGGGCTATTAGGAGCGATCGACGGATGGAACACTGTTTAAACTTGTGCTGTTTTTAAATTATTAGCAGTGACCGATCTGTTATGAATTATACAAAATGAGCCGTTACTGGCAATTCTCGCCGACGAGCGATCGCCCTCAATGAATTCAGGAAACAGATTCACCGCCACACAGCACAAAATATCTGGATTCGCAAGCTGCGAGTCTTCGTTGGCCCGGAGCTCACAACGCTGCCTTAATTAACACAAATAAGGGCTTTGCAAGAAAATCCCAAAAATATTTCCTTGAGAAACAAGAATAAAAACTTGCTCGCTTATTGTAGCCCCGGTAACAACACGTATGCCTAAAGTTATAGTCCACAGCCAAGTCTACAGGACGAGCTAAATCAATAGGGTGATGTGGCAGTGTCCGGGTGTTAAGAGGGGCGATCGAAGAGGAATGTTCCCGGAGCGATCGCTTCCCAATCGGGGGGTGTAAAACCTAGGAAGGCAAGGAGTTGGAGACAATGCTGAACTTTTTGAGTTCAGGAAAGTAGCGTTAGCACTAAACTCTGCCGTATGGTGGAAATCGAGCCAACTTTGTAACAGTTCTTAACTATAAAGAATTCTGCCAAAACTGCTAGCATAGTGACACTTTTGCTAGCAAAAACAGATAAAGTAAATAAAGTTGGCTAGCTCTAGACGCCCCGATCCCCAGGATGGGGATGTTGAATCAATTTGATTCATACCAAGTGGTTTTAGAGTTACAATCGGAAGCAAAGCATCGCTATTTAACTGAGTTCTTTACTTACTTTTACTTTCAGCTATGAACGTGGATTTTATCAAAGCCCAAGTCAGGTTGCTACAGGGTGCAAGTTCATCGGAGCGAGAAACCCTTATGAAAAACATCGGCGTCTGTGCTGGCGTGATCCGACCCGGAGAGTACGTGACTCCGCAACGGAAGCACGCTATCACTCTGTGGCTGCAAACAAATGCGGTTCGCCTCCGGCTTCCCCAACTTCCTCTGGACTTATCCGGCCAAAAGCCTTAACAGGGAAGTAATCAAGAGGTAGCGACAGAATCAAAGAAATTAGTCAATCTTACCTAAAAGTTCGTTTTTATTGAGCTGTACAGGATCAATGAAACACGATTAAGATTGAAAAAATGTTTGTAGGGAAAGTTGGGCTCGAAAACACGCCTGTGGACAAGAAGCGGCCGACCGCCTTGGTTGAAGCAGGAAGTGAACGTCAAACCTGCTCTAAAAGTAGATTTGAGTAAGTTTCACAGAAGGGATTATTCTGCACAACTATAACCTGGGTTATTTGCTTTTAGATTTGAGATTCACGATTTAGCTGGTATTGGATAAATAGGCTATTTGTGGATCGCCTGAAAAATTATCCTATTCAATAGGTATAACTAATTACAGGGGCAGTCATTGAACTGCCCTTACTTTTGAACCCCGATCCGAAACTGCTGCAAGTTACAATGAACGCATCTACTTGCAGATAGAGTTTAGGTGAAGGGGAGCATCTCATATTTGTAAAAATACTTCTTCTGGCTCCTTCCTTCTTCTGGCTCCTTCCTTCTTCCTCTTTCCTTCTTCATCTTTCCTTCTGCCTCCTGCCTTCTGCCTCCTGCCTCAAAACTCCTATTTCTAGCGGAGGGCTGCAAAGGTGAGATGCTCCCAGGTGAAGTCTCATGTAAGCTGCTGCGGCTCTATATTATCTGGTATGTTCTAGAGAAGGGGAGAGGGGGAGAGGATTTGACGAGCTTTAATAGGGAATTAATATCATCAAACAGAACGAGTTATAGCAATCTTTGCAGGAGTCGTACAAAGATGTAGGGATAGTGCCTTTCTTTGCCTACCCCGACCTCATGGGGGCAACCACAGGGGGTTTGCCCCTACAAGAATTACACAAAGGATTTAGCATGGCTATATTACAATTCACTTGCTTTCTAATATATTTTTCCACAAAAATACTGTGAGCAAAAAACAAAAATTTCCTTATTTAGTTGGTTCCCGATGGACTTCACACCAAAAAACTTGGGGGTGGCGACACTTTCAAGTCGTCAACCGAAAAAACGAAGGTAAATGGGTATTTGCAGAAATGGTGGCGGCTTGCGATCCAAATGTCCGTTTTTGGCTGAACGCCGCACAGCTCAAAGACCGATCGCTCTGGCAAGCTGGATGGCAGTCTACGCAAGAATTAGAGGAATTAGAAACAGCAGACTAAAAGACAGGGCTGTGGGGTAGAGTGAGCGGAACTTCCGTCGCCTGCTGCTATCGTTGCGATCCAAACCAATACGGAGTGATATCAATTCCGGTTGCACTCATACATGATTGTTGACTGTTGACTGTTGAAGGAGGGGTGGAAAAACTCAATGGTTGAGTATTAACTGTTAACTCGATTTTATTATTTTGATGCAACCGGAAGCGATATGAGACTTTTTCGGTGTTGAAAAATCTTTTACATAACTACAAGTTCTGGAAACCCTTATGTAGCAGCGTTTTTGCTTAAGTAAGTCGGTGGGAAAAATCATCCGTATGTAACAAAACATTAAGTACGGCGATCCGAACTCAATTTAATGCATTTTGTAGGGTAGTGTCCTTTTTTTCCTCTGAGGCGTGTCCTAAATTAACCCAAATGACAGAAGCTGCTAGATAAATTGCACCTAAAAAGTTTGCAGCGCGTTTGTCGTAGCGGGTTGCGATCGCTCGGTAGTGCTTGAGATTGACTAAGGTCGATCGTTCCATATTTCCAGCGGCACAGGGCGCAACCTTCCCGCTACTTCAACACTCGGCCAATTCGGATCAAAAGTCAAATTTTCCAACGTTCCATCGCTGTGAATTAAAAACGTATCCTCAATTTTTGCTCCCGACAAACTAGGATTCCAAGCCACAGCCATATTTTCTGCCAAAATATCTGAAGTAGCCGGATTCGCCACAATTTCCCGCGCCAAATATCCCGTAGTTCCGCCTTGATGGTGTTCCGCAATTGCTTGAGGATATCCGTGCTCTTCGTAAGTAGTTTTAAGCGTATCATAAACCGCATTCAGCGTTACTCCCGGTCGGCAAAAATTTAGCGCCGCTGCTTCAATTTCTCTGACTTTTCGGTGCAACTCTGAATGCTTTTCCCCAAGAAAATCGAAACAGACAAATCTAGTTAAATTTGCATACAAACCCCATCCCCTCGCGCAAAATACTAACATTGCTTGTCGTCCAATTTGTTCGGCGGTTGCTGTGGCGTGGCGGTACAGCGGCAAACGCCTTTCTCCAGCAACTAAGGTAAGTGCTGGATGCAAACCTCTCGCCCACAAAGCCTCTGCACCGGCTCCGGCTAGCTGATATTCTGTCCATGTGGGTTTGGCGGCGGAAAGTACCTCTGTCATCGCTTCGCTGGCTAAACGCCCGACTCGCCGATATCGCTCTAATTCGCTTGACATCATTGTCTGTTTGCGGGATTGTAAAGATGCGATTATTGGCCTTTCTTGGGAAGTTGGCCGATCGCTCATGACGTTACCGCCACCAGTAATTTTTTTGACGAAAGCTTCGCGCTGTGCAACATCAGCCCAAGGATAGATGTGCATTTGAAAGTTGGTTGGCAATTCTTCATCTTGCAAGCGTTGAGCTTCGATTTCATCGGTGAGAACCCAAGCGTTTTCGGCGGTGATTAAAAGTTCTGCCACTCCGGTTTCTGCGGTTAGCAATACTGTATGGGAACCGCCGGCTGTGGCCCATGCAAACCAGTCAGTGCCTCGCAAGCGAAGGGCGATGGCTTTTGTTTCGGTTAAGGCTTTGCGGATGAATTCAAGTTTGCTTTCAACTTCTGGGTTTAATGAGTTTATCATATATGAAATAAGGAAGAAGGAAGAACGAAGAAGGAAGAACGAAGAAGGAAGAACGAAGAACGAAGAAGGAAGAACGAAGAACGAAGAAGGAAGAACGAAGAACGAAGAAGGAAGAACGAAGAACGAAGAAGGAAGCACGAAGAAGGAAGAAGTCAACTCCCCGCTCCCCCAGAAGGGGGGAAGGAAGAAGGAAGAAGGAAGAAAATCACTGATTTTAGTTAACATTGGCTAAATCTAAAATCTACAATCTCTAAAATCTAAAATCTAAAATCTAAAATCCAAAATCGATAGATACTGCTTGCAATTCTTTAGCTTTTTCTTCGGGTAAAGCGTCGTTGGCAAACATTCCGGCGGCGAGTTCGGTTCCTGCTAGGTATTTTAATCGCTCGCTCGATCGATAGGGCGGATAAAATTGGGCGTGCAAATGCGCTTCTGGATGGGGTTTCCCGTCTGTGGGCCCTTGAAACCAAGCCATCAAATAAGGGAACGGGCGATGCCACAAACCGTCGTATTTGAGGGTGACTGTTTTTAAGGCCTTAGCGAGTGATTGGCGCTGTTTTTCCGTCAAATCGACAAATGTAGCAGCGGGGGCGATCGGGGCTATCCACACTTCGTAAGGGTAGCGGGCACAAGCGGGGACAAAGGCGATCGCCTCGGAGTCTAAATAAATAATTCGCTGGTTGTCGGAAATCTCTTTTTGAATCAAATCTTGCAGCAAACCGCTACCGTTTTTTTGATAGTAAACCGATTGACATTCTAACATCCGTGCCGGCACCGGTGGCACGAACGGATAAGCGTAAATTTGACCGTGGGGATGGTGCAAAGTTACTCCGACTTCGACGCCGCGATTTTCAAAGGGCAAGACGTATTGAATTTCGGAATTGCGGCCAATAACTGAAGTGCGATCGGCCCATACTTCTAACAATAATTCCAAGTGAGATAACTCCAAAGAAGCCAAGGAAGCCTGCGGATCTTGAGTAAAAACTACGACTTCGCAAATGCCTTTAGCTGGCAAAGTTTCGACAATATTTGCAGGTGCGTTTTTTGCTTGCAAAGTCATCGAGGGAAAGCGGTTGTCAAACACGGCTACATCGTAATCTCCCGGCGGCAATTCTGTCGGAAACTTAGCGTTAATTGTAGCAGCCAGCGGGTTGTATTCCGGCGGCGGCATGAAAGTTCTCCCCTGACGGTGGCTGGCGTATGCTACCCATTCCCCCCGCAAAGGATGCCAGCGAAAGTGCGGGTTTGCCTCTACGGGTTCATTGCTGGGACTTACGGCCGCGATACCTTCTGGGATTGGGTAGCGACTGTACAGTGTGAGTGGGCGGCCGTCTGGTTTTAGCAATGTTTGGGCGTACATTTTTTGTAGGGGCGGGCGATCGCGTTTAATATATGTTAGGAGTATAACTTCGTGCTTTGAGCATCCGCCCCTACCTAAAGTCGCAAATTATTTTAACAAGTTTAGTTTGCAGTACCAACGTCAGCCGATCGTCCGCAAGTCCGCCAGGGGTTGAAACCCACGGGGTTTTTAGCTAAGGTGCTCGCTATGAGGACTAATGAGTTCTTGATTCGTATCTAAGAGGACTTTAGCTTTGACAGGACTTACGCAGGCCCCCTATATATAGGGTGCAAAATAAGGGATCTCCTTTTTCTCTCATCAAGAGTGAGCCTCACGAGATTAAAAACTTGATGGCTCAAAAAATCACCAATTCTCCTGTTTAACAAGATATAGCAGTAGGAAAGGATACTCGTCAGACTAACTATTGCAGGAGAGATGAGTCAGCATTAGTTTTTTTAATGAGGGCTAAAGTCCTGACTACGATCGCAATTCCCAATTACCCACTATATTTATCGATCGACCATTCGATCGAGCTTTTCCTTAACCAACAAATCTAACAACGATCGCAACAGAAACAAGCCACCGAATCCCGAAACCGCAAAAGCTGCGATCGCCCCCGTTTGATATCCGCCCACTAGCAGCACTGCACCCGACAAAAACACAAAACCAGTCAAACAAGCGAAAATTAGAGTTTTCAGGGCTAAATTAATGCGTTTCAAGGCTCTTTCGCTCTCTAGATTTCGCACTCTAATTTGCAGTTCGCCCTCTTCAATTCGCTGCTCCAAACGCTTGAGAAAAACTTGCGATTTACTCGGCTGCCGTAACTTATATGTAATAAAACTTCGCGCTTGCCTTGCCAATTCTCCGATCGCATTTCCCCGCCCCTTGCTCACCGCAATACTCTTGACAAAAGGCTGAGCGGATGCTATGAAATTGTACTCAGGGTCGAGAGTTCTAGCAATGCCGTCGAGAGTCGTTACCGACTTGACAATAAACATCATTTCTGCAGGCAAGCGAAACGGTTGCTGCTCGAACATGATGTAAAGTTCGTTCTTAATTTCATTAAAAGCTTGAAAGTCGATCGGCTTATCAATAAACTTATCCAACAGAAAAGCAATCAGCCTGCGTACCGGCATCATATCCGGCATCCGCTCAACTAAGCCGATCGTAATTAAAGTATTGAGTACCTCGTCAGTATCCTTTCTCATCACAGCAAAAAAAGTCTTGACCATTTGGTCTTTAGCCAGAGACTTCACCTCAGCCATCATCCCAAAATCGTAAAAAATTAAGCTACCATCTTCTGTCACCGCCAAATTTCCCGGATGCGGGTCAGCTTGAAAAAAACCGTCAATTAACAACTGTTTCAAATAACAGCAAATTCCGAGTTGATTGAGTTTCACAATATCGACTCCAATCGCCTCTAAACTAATGCGGTCGTCTACTTTAATACCGGGTGCGTATTCTAGAGTTAGCACTTTTTTAGTAGTGTATTGCCAGTAGACTTTCGGGACAATAATCTGAGGATATTCTCGAAAATTATGGCTAAAGCGATCGGAATTTTTACCTTCTTGCAGGTAGTCAATTTCTTGATATAAAATCTTAAAAAACTCGTGATAAATAGATTCCAGGTCATACTTGCGCGTCCCAGGCAAATAGCGATCGCAAAAACGCATCACTTGGCGCACCGCCTTCACATCCAAATCAAATAAACTTTCCAAACCCGGACGCTGCACCTTTACAATCACATCTTCCCCGGTGTGCAGCCTTGCTTTGTGCACCTGTCCCAGACTCGCAGCCGCCAGAGGCGACGGGTCAAAATCGCGGTACAAAGCATAAATATCCTTGCCTAACTCTGATTCTACAAGAGCGATCGCCTCTTCGGAACTAAACTGAGGAACCCGATCTTGCAACTGTTCGAGTTCCTTCACATACTCAAGCGGCAGCAAATCCGCCCGAGTCGAGAGAGACTGCCCGATTTTAATAAAAGTCGGGCCTAAATTCAGCAAAGTATTGACCAACCAATGAGCGCGAATTCTCCTAGTTTGAGGCGAATTATTTTGCAGCAGTGCGTCCCACCACAAAAAAAACATAAACTTTCCCGCCGCTGCAAAAATGTCTATTTGCCGTGCCAGTGGCGAATATTTAGAACGTTGCCAACGCAGGGTTTTAGGTGCAGCTTTTGTGAGCATAATATTGGCGATCGAATTCCATGCACCGTGACAATTTTTAGGGGACAATCCAGGACGCAGAAACCGGCTTGTACGAAAAGACGGGTTGCAGGCCTTTGAAACAGTTAAAAAACTCAGTTTCTTTGGTCTATACTGCCTAATATCATCTCCGGCTATACAATTATAATTAAGTTCCTAGTAAGTAATGCAAGTCCTGATTAATTCATAAATAGAGGACTGTCGCACTCACTAAAAACACGCGCTAATTACGGGCTAATAAGCAGACATAATATAAGTCATCGGGAAAATCAGCAATCGAGAACCGGCAATTTAGACGGCGACCAGAGAAACAATTCAAAACAGAGCACTTGGTAGCGTTTACGACATTTCCAAATCTCCCTCTTCGGGCAAGTCTTCTAGTTTCGCCTGTTCGCTGCCAATTCCCAGCAACTTCTCAACCGAACTATTCTTCTACATTACAGAGTTCCGCTGCAAATTGCGGCAGAGTCAGAGTAAAAGATGTGCGCCACAAATTGTCAGCTTCTGAACTTTCGGCCGGACAGCTAGACACATCAATAGTACCATTCAAGTGCTGCACTAAACACTTTACCAGAGCTAGACCCAAACCCGTACCGGCGATAGCTTGGTCAGTAATGCCAGTGCCACGGCGGAACTTGTCAAAGATGTGGGGCAAATCAGCCGCAGAAATGCCGCGCCCGAAATTAGAAATGCTCAGGACAATATAGCCGGCTGCCTCAGACGCCTCCAAAACTACCGCCGTTCCAGAAGCAGAGTATTTTCCAGCATTCGTCAGTAGTTCCAGTAGTACCCGATTGAGAATGTCCGGGTCAGTTTCCCAGCAAGGGGTCAACTTGGGCAAATCCACCTTAAGAGTCAATTGCTTATCCGCCCACTGTTTTTCAAAATCCCTAACTAAATCTTGAAATAAACGGTTGAGATCGATTTTGATTAGAGAAATCGGGAATTGCTGAGGCTCAAACTGCTTGAGGGCCAGCAAATCGTTAACCAGAGCAGTTTCCTTAGAACACTGCTGTTCTAGAATGTCGAGATACTTAGTTCGATTCGCTGACGGCTGTTCAGCTTGTTTGAGCATCAGAATCGCCAGCTTCATGATTGTTAAAGGGGTACGCAACTCGTGACTCAGAGTGCTGAGAAACTCGTCTTTAATCAGCTTCAATTTCCGCATTTGCTCTAGCTGATTGGCAGATTGTTCGTACAGCTTCCCCTGCACGTCGAGGCTTTGCTGCAACTGAGCGGTTCTGTCGAAGACTACGCTTTGCAATTCCTTAAGCCTTTGAGTTTGGATAATCATCTTGCTCACTTGAGCGCTGACTGATTCGAGAACTTCTAATTCTTCCGGGTTCCAAGTGCGCGGCTCGGAGTGCTGCAAAACTAAGAAACCTAAAACTGTTTCCTGGCAGCTACCGCCCGTGAGGGGAACCAGCAGCAAGCCGCGAATGCCTTGGAGTTTCAAAATTTCTGTGGCTGCCTCTTGTTCTTTGCCGATTAATTCGCCTGCGTCAGCGAGGGCTAGGGGTTTGGGTGCGCTGTGGAATGCTTGGTGGCACAAATTAGATTCTGACAGCCAAAAAGCGGGAGAGTTATTGGGTTTTGAGTTGGGGATTTGGGATTGGGAATTAGCAGTTTTATCCTTGTTTTTTGTTTTGGGTGTTGAGCTTTTTTTTCCGATCGCGCTTTGTGATATTGCCTGTTTGTTTGGCTCTTTTTTTACAACATATTCGCCAACTAATTCGACTTTCGCTTTGGGAGTTTGATTGGGGGAGCAAGTTGTAAATAGAGGATCTGTATATTTCAATAGGAGGATTTGACCTCTATCTACTTCCAGGGTATCGACGGTATTTTCAATAACTTGCTGCAATATTCGATCGACTTCTGAATTGGTGTCGATCGATGCAGCAACTGACCTGAGTAGATTTTTGTATTTAGCTTGTCGCTGTAACTGTTCGTTTAAGCTGGCAATTTCTTGAGTTTTTTGAAGGTGAGAAATCGCGCTGCCGATCGCGTCTGATGCTGCTTCAAGGCGCTGCAGATCGGCTACCGACCACTCGTGAGGTTGCGACTTACCAACAATCATCATGCCATTTACAGCCCCTCCAAATCGCGCAGGCCCTGCCAAAATTGCCCGAAAAGGCAGCGGAGTCACAGGGGAATTGGGCGATGAAGTTGGCGGAATATCAAGATAGTCGGATATCGCCACTATCTCGCCGTCTGCTAGGACGTTTGCCCAAGCGGGGTGTTCGAGTGATATGCTAGGCGGTTTTAATCTTGTGGTTTGGGGGTGTTCCGGTGTTTCCGTGGAATCCGCAACACCAGCCACATAGGGAAAATCGCTGCTATTTTGCCAGTAAGCATTCGGATTTACTACTTTCTGGCCAACCACAGCAGTAACCACACAGAAATCTGCCCCCCATGCAACCCCCAAAGTATTGGCTATTTGCAGCAGCAGGAGTTCTCGATCGAAGCTGGTGGCGAGAAGTTGGCAAATTTGTCGCCCGATAAGGGCAGGATCGACCTGGAACTGCATAAGACGATCCAGAAATTTTTGGACTGATACTGGTTCTTGGATTTGCGGTAAATGCAAAGTGCAAGACTCTGACGGCGATCTGTCGATCGAAGTAAAGTCTTGATTTCCCTGGCGATCGATCATGGCAACCAAGCCTTTATTCTAAGATGTTTGAGCCGGCTCCCGCTGCCAATCTAGAACCTCTCCATAACTGTCGGCTTGACGGTTATGAGGCTGCTTTCTGTGTTTGTGCAGCCGATCGGCGGGTCACTAGATATGTGAAAATATACCCAGAGCTGACTGAGTTCTATTTTCCTGTTTTCTACCCTTCGATCTGTACGGGATGAACTTTACCATCCTTTACCGGATGATTATCAATCCCATTCCCGCTAATTTTGACCCCCTCGCATCTAGGATACAAGCCCCTGGATTCATCCGTCCAAAAATAAAAAACCTGTATCCGATGAAACTTGCCGAACGTATTTATCCGTGGGGTCGCCTCTAAAATCTAAAATCTAAAATCTAAAATCGATTGACGGTTATTAGTAGTATGAAGTTTTTCTAGAGACCGCTTAGTGACACCCATCTCCTCACCCTGTGATGTTTCCTATTTAAGTTTGTGATCTTAACAAATTTTTATTTTGATACAAATCGGCCGATCGAGTAATGCCGATCGCAAAAATTCAAAATCCCCAAATTATGACTCATAACGCCGGCTGAGAGTTTCCGAGTTTTTACTCAACAACTCATTTTTCACAACACCTAGAGCAGCGCGGCGAACTCTCTTGTTAAATTTATCTGCTTACTTATTTTGTGCTTCCTGTTGGGCTTTATCGCTATTTTGGCGGTAAAGTGCTGTCCGGTTCTGAGCCGTTGTGTAGCGGGGATGCTTGGAAGGCACTGCGGCCATCAAATCGGAAGCTTGCTGCCACTTAGCAGCTACGACTAACCAATCCTGGCGAGATTGAGCGGTTTTGCCCTCGGTGGCTGCTTGTTCGGCTACTCGCACTGCTTGGGCAAAAGAGTCAACAGCAGAATTAACAGTCTCCTTAGAAATTTTCAAAGCAGGTTTTGCCTCCGAGGGAGGGGCACTGGCAACTGCTTGGGTGCTGGCTTGGGTGCTGTTTGGCACTTGGGAATTAAGTCCTTTGTAGATGGCGGCCGCTGCTGCAAGCAACAGCACGGTCAAGCTGATGCCGCCGACGATACCGCGCTGAAATTGTCGCGGTTGCTGCATCGATCGAGGTATAGCCATTCTCGGCAAAGCCCGCTTGCCTGCCACAGCTTGGCGTTCGTGATGGTTGCTCAGAGCTAAACGCTTGAACAAATTCGGCTTTCGGAGTTTAATTTCTTGAGACCACAACAGTTGATTTTCGGGATCGCGGCTAATTTCTTCTAGCCACAGCAGTTGGTGTTCTCGGACAAGCCGGCTGTTGATGTTGACTCGGCGAATATTGTGGGGCGAAATGCGTTCCAAAATTTCTCGGACTCGATCGACCAAACTAGACTCTTCGAGCAGTTGGGGCGTTGCAGCTTCGCACAGCAGTTGCAGCACCCCGTCGGCAAACACGGCCCTGGCCCTGACCCCTACCTGTGCCAGTTCGTCATTAAGGATTTGAATAATCGATGCAACCGAGCCCTCGCGAGCTTGTCGAGCAATGTCATCTATTGGATTTGCCATAAAACTATCTTGACGCTTAGCAATCTGTTAATTGTTAACCCAAAGTCTCGGATCTAATTTTTACTCATCAGAAAATTGGGTAGAAACCTCGTCCTTTTAGGACGGCTTTATCTTACAATATAATTGGTCAACGACCCACCCGAGACGATGGATCAAACAGCCTATACGAGCGAAGTTCAGCCCGAGGTGCTGGCGGCGAAGCAAAATCGGTAGACCGGGATGCATAGGATAGGGCAATGGTAAACATCCCTAGAATCAAAAACGAAGAAGAATTCCGTTTGGTATTCGACACGTAAAAACCGCTTTCTCTTGCGGGGTTAGTCTGTGGAGCGAACATAAGACCAAATCTCTTTTAGGGTGGAGGCAGTTGCGAAGAAGCAGAAATTCAAATCGTGAGGTTTGGGAATCCCCGTCCGCGACGGTCGGGGTGGATGTCAAACAGGTTATCACTGACACTGCCAGGTTAAAATGAACAGATGCAAATCTTGCATACCGATCCACTTAAAATTATCACCACAGCATCGAACGAGGCTAACAGGAAATAAACTATGGGTAAAGTAATTAGCGGTCAAATTTTTGTTGTAGACGACAACATCGATACAGATCAAATTATCCCGGCAGAATACCTGACCCTGGTTCCCTCGAAGCCGGACGAGTACGAGAAACTAGGCAGTTACGCTATGATTGGGTTGCCCGATCGCTACGGTAAGTTTATCGAATCCGGTGAACAGAAAACCCGGTATCCGATTATCATAGCGGGCGAAAATTTTGGCTGCGGTTCTTCGCGGGAGCACGCTCCGATCGCTCTGGGGGCTGCAGGCGTCACAGCAGTGGTGGCTTTGTCTTACGCGCGCATTTTCTTTCGCAATTGCTCGGCTACTGGCGAATTGTACCCGATGGAATCAGTTGAGCGGCTCTGCGACTTGTTTGTAACGGGCCAAGAAGTGACGATCGACTTTACAGCAGAGGTAATTGTCAACCACACTCTCGATCGAACTTTCTCGCTCAAGCCGTTAGGAGAAGTAGGGCCAGTGATTGATGCCGGAGGGTTGTTTGACTACGCGCGCCAAACGGGAATGATTGCGGCTCGCTCTTAACTTTTAAAACCCCTGCAATGTCAGGGCTGTTTCGGGACAACCACGGGGAGTAGGGGTCGGATTGCCCCTACGGAAAACGATGATTTTGTAGGGGTAGTGCTACCCCTACTCCCCGTGCCTACCCTCCCCATCCACGATTTGCTCGTGTTTCAGAGATTGGGGCAGCCACGGGGGGCTGCCCCTACAAGAGAATGAAACAGCTCTGCCTGCAATGTAGGGTGCACCACCGATCGCACCTTACGAGTATCTGATACTTTTAATCCCGACAATCTCCCACAACCTGAGAGAATCCGAATATAGCACACTCATCAGACAGGTCCCAGAGCATGGTGGTATCCCACAAAGCTTTAAGGAAAATCCCTAAAGCGCTACTCAAACTTGGTGTTTTCTAACCACAGTTGGGGCCTTGAAAAATTTTAGAGCCACCTAACTTTTATGGCTCTCACCGTATTTTGCACAAATTTTGCACAAATTTTGGAGGTGTATTCTTCACTGGTTTTGACCAACCTCGAACCGCAAGGATTACAGAGATGCTCTCAAGCGAAAGCTTGAGAGAAGTGAGAGAAAGTCGAAGTCATCATTACTGATGGTTTTATGCAGGCTACTTCAGTCTACACCAATTGTCATGAGTATTACCTACAAGTCTAGGAAAATATCATCCTAGCAATTGCTCCCTGCTCAAACCCATGCAATGTAGGGTGCGTGCCAATTTTCTCAAATCGAGTCAATAAAATTCAATAAAATACGCTGGTGAGCAATCCCAAAAGGTCGCACATCTCCTGACTGCTCAGAAAAGCATTTTCCCGCCCGAATCTGCTCCGGTGTCAACAACTTCATATCCCAACCCTCAAGCAAAACTAAATCCTTGACATCCGCACTAAGTTGTGAATGAAAAACGTGGCGAACCACATCTTGTTCGACATCGCAACAGAAAAAAGAAACACTTGCAGGAGCATAGCCAATTTCCTCTGATAATTCCCGCAATACAGCCACTTGGGCAGTTTCTCCCGGTTCCAAGTGTCCGCCAAACAAAGCCCAATGTCCGGGATACCTGATATGAGGAATATCGTCTCGCAACTGACAGAGAAACTTGCCGTCTTGGTATAAAATCGCGATCGCAACGTGAATTTTAGTCATTAGTCATTACTCATTAGTCAGTAGTTATTAGTCATTAGTTATTTAACAGGAATACACGGATTAATTATCGAGTATTCCTCAGATATTAAATAAATTAGGAAGAGGGAACCAAGAGCAATTATCAAATAACAAATAACAAATAACCCATGCCTATTTCCCCTTGTCTGAACTGGGAGTCCGCTTTAATTGTTCCATTTCCTCAACATAAACTTCACCTAAATCCTTTCCGGCCAATTCCTTCAGAGTAATACTCTTGTAGCGGACTTCTCCCTTCAGCAACACTTCATCGCCAAGCTGGGGCAACTCTTGCTTGGTTAAAATCCACATACTGCCAGTACCATCGTCAAGTTGATAAGCCGCATTCCCTACAAACGGAGCGCGATTTTCTACCTTTCCCCGGAGATAAACTTCAGCATCCACTTGCCGCTTTTGTTGAACGTCGCCAATGCTAGCAACATTAAAACCAAGATTGAGTTGAGACATGGGTAAATTGCCGCAACTGAAGAAACCGCTGGCGAGGATTAGCGACAAAGTGCTGGTACAGAATCTTTGAACCCAAACTTGCTTATTTGCAGTAGTCATTGGTCAACTGATTTGAGATTTGAGATACGACTTACTTTAACAGAATCCCCAGAATCGATCGCAAGTAAGAAATTTCTCTAGTGGAGTCCTTGACGGGGATTAAGCTAAAATCTAAAATCGTCAGCCCCTAACCCAGAGTCTACAATGGATGCCAAAACTGCTCAAATACTAGATGGCAAAGCTTTAGCGACAAAGATTCAAAGCGAGCTGAGCGATCGAGTCCGCGCCCTACAACCCCAAAAGGGGCGTCCTCCCGGACTTGCGGTGCTGATGGTAGGGGACAACCCAGCTAGCGCAGCCTATGTTCGCAATAAAGAGCGAGCCTGCGCTAAAGTTGGCATAGCTTCCTTCGGCCAGCATTACCCCGCAAACGCTACTCAAGCCGAACTAGAACTTGCAATTCGTGCACTCAACGAGGACGATCGAGTAGACGGCATTTTAGTTCAATTACCGCTACCAGAACACTTAGATGCAATTTCGCTGCTGTACCAAATTGCTCCCGATAAAGATGCTGACGGACTTCACCCTGTAAATTTAGGCCGTCTCGTGCGCGGGGAAGAAGGTTTGCGGAGTTGTACTCCCGCCGGAGTGATGCGGTTATTGCAGGAATACCAGATTGATTTAAAAGGAAAAAATGCCGTTGTTTTGGGCAGAAGTATTTTGGTAGGTAAACCAATGGCACTGATGCTGTTAGAAGCCGACTGCACTGTTACTGTAGCTCATTCGCGATCGCAAAACCTAGAATCGATTACCAATCAAGCCGATATTTTAATAGCCGCAGTCGGCCGCACAGAAATGATTACAGCTAATATGGTCAAACCCGGATCAGTAGTAATTGATGTCGGTATTAACCGCGTCGTCAATCCAGACGGTACGAGTCGTTTGGTCGGAGATGTGGACTTTGATGCTGTTAAAAAAGTAGCCGAATTTATCACGCCGGTGCCGGGAGGAATCGGGCCGATGACTGTTGCTATGCTTTTGGAAAATACCGTTTCGAGTTACAGCATCAAGTAGAAGTAGGGTGCGTCGCTGTGAGATTGTATATCGTAGTTGAATATTGTCGATGGCGACGCACCTTACTCCACTGTAGGGTGCGTCGCTGTGAGATTGTATATCGTAGTTGAATATTGTCGATGGCGACGCACCTTGCTCCACTCTATGTCAATGATAAAATGACACTATGGTAATGCACCCTACTAACGATTATGTCAAATTATCGTAGAGCATTTGTACCGGGAGGTACTTACTTTTTCGTTTTAAATACATACAAAAGGATTCCTTGGCTGTCCAGCGATATTGGTCGCGCAGGGCTACGAAAATCTATAATGAGAGTCCAAAAACTCTATCCTTTTACCATTGATGCGATCGTGCTTTTGCCGGATCACCTTCACATGATTCTTACTTTGCCGGATGGCGACAGCAAGTACCCAATTCGTTTGGGGTTAATTAAAGATTTTGTAACCCGATATTACGGGCATAAATTGGGAATAGAAGCAGAAATTAGTCAGTCTCGTAAAAAACGCAAGGAAAGTAACCTTTGGCAGCGTCGATATTGGGAACACGTCATTCGCGATGAAAATGATTACGCTCACCATTGCGATTACATTCATTATAATCCAGTTAAACATAATTTGTGTCGGTCTCCGAAGGATTGGGAATTTTCTAGTTTTCATCGATTTGTTGCTCAGGGGATTTATCCTGAAGATTGGGGCGCGAATGAAGTACCGTTGATTCCTGAAGATATTGGCGGAGAATTATATTTGTAGGGTGTCACGAAGTATGGTGCGTCGCTATGAGATTTTATATCGTATTTGAAGATTGGCGATCGCGACGCACCCTACAGTTTGACAGAAACCGGAAGTATGGTGCGTCGCTATGAGATTTTATATCGTATTTGAAGATTGGCGATCGCGACGCACCCTACAGTTTGACAG
>NZ_JAUBOZ010000227.1:0-2484 GCF_036700475.1 Microcoleus sp. T2B6
CCCAATCTCCCAATCTCCCCATCTCCCCCTCTCCCCCTCTCCCCCTCTCCCCCTCTCCTCTCCCCCCGCGAGGCTTTCTTTTTTCCAGCGGAAACAGTACCTGCAGACAAAGCAGTCGATCGCCTGTGCGCCGAACTCATCTGTCCCTACCCCCCAGGAATACCAGTCCTGATGCCCGGTGAAATCATTACCCCAGCAGCCGTTGACTACCTGCAACAAATCCTTGCCGCCGGCGGAAAAATTACAGGTTGTAGCGATCCCAACCTCCAAACTCTCAAGGTTGTGCGACAGTAAATATTAAGGCTTGAGGGAAATTGGGAGAATTTCTACTTCTTCCGCGAGTTCCAACTGCCGTCTTGCTTCACTCAAAAATCAAAAATCAAAAATATAACTATGCTTTGGCCCTACGTCACTCCAGGCATCCCGGATGACTTATTTGAACGTTTACCGGGAATTCCCATGAGTAAGCGAGAAGTCCGACTGCTGTTAATCTCCCACCTGCGGCTGCAAGCAGATTCAGTGGTGTGGGACATCGGTGCAGGTACTGGTACGATCGCCGTAGAAACAGGTTTGCTGTGTCCCAAAGGTCGCATTATCGCCGTCGAAAGGGACGAAGAAGTAGCAAGCTTGATTCGCAGAAATTGCGATCGATTCGATCTCGACAACGTAGAAGTCATAGAAGGCAGTGCCCCGGAATGCCTGGAAAACCTGCCCCAACCCCCCCACAGAGTCTGCATCGAAGGAGGTCGCCCCATTAAAGCCATTCTCCAAGAAGTCTGGCGGTACTTGCAACCCCACGGTAGAGTTGTCGCCACAGCATCGAATTTAGAGAATCTTTACGCCCTTTCCGAAGGGTTCGCCGAGTTACAAGTCCGCAACATTGAAGTAGTCCAGTCCGCCGTCAACCGCTTGGAGACTCGCGGCCTGAGTCAAACCTTTGCCGCCGTCAATCCCATATTTATTCTCAGTGGCGAAAAGCTGGATTAGAAGTTAGTTGACAGTTGGCAGTTGACAGTTGACAGTTGACAGTTGACAGTTGACAGTTGACAGTTGACAGTTGACAGTTAACAGTTAACTTTAACCTGGTTTCTCGGCACAGCCTGGGAATACATACCCAATGCCCTGTTTGGCCAATGCCCTATGCCCATTCCTAAATGTAATTCTTAACCTTTTTTACGTTCAATTAACCTTCATACTTAAGAATAGGGGCCACCATAGCTGGATTGACCGCCTGACTTGAGATATTGGATGACCGATGGGGGATGGGGGTTAGTTGTGCAAGGGATCAACTCGTGCTCTAGAAAAATCCAAAATCTCAAATCCAAAATCCAAAATCCAAAATCCAAAATCGAATGATCCACCGCCGTCTGCAAGAGAAATTCATTTTATGCCTTGGTCTCGTATCCTGAGTGGAATAGTTGCGATCGCCCTTGCTTTGGGAATGATTATTATGGGCGGATGGTACTTCACCGTCGGCTTTGGAGTCATCGTCTACCTAGGGCAATTGGAATATTTTCAATTAGCCAGGGCTAAAGGTATTGCACCCGCTGCCAAAACTACCTTAGCCGTCAGTCAAGGGCTATTAATTACTGCCGCCCTAGCACCGGAACTCGTAGATGCCATGTTCCCCTTAGCGGGAACCTTAATTTGTTTCTACCTGTTATTCCAACCTAAATTATCGACGATCGCCGATATTGCCTCCTCAGTTTTAGGATTGTTCTACGGCGGTTATTTGCCCAGCTATTGGGTACGGCTGCGAGTCGGCCTCGACCCCGGCAATCTTGCTACAACCCAACTTTCGCAAGCAGTAGCAAGCAATTTGCCCGTTAACATTTCCTCGCCGCCGTCTTGGACAACTTCCAGCCATATATCTTTAGGATTGACTTCGCTGCTGCTGGCTTTCTTCTGTATCTGGGCCGCTGACATTGGGGCTTATTTTGTCGGCAAATTCTTCGGCCGCACTAGCCTATCCCACATCAGCCCCAAAAAAACCGTTGAAGGTGCCGTATTTGGAGTTTGTGGCAGCATCACCGTGGCAGTCGCTGGTTCTTGGTATTTACACTGGCCGGGGTGGCAGTATACTGGGGCTGCTTTTGGTCTGTTGATTGGGGTTGCTAGCCTGTTGGGAGATTTAACTGAGTCGATGATGAAGCGAGACGCCGGCGTTAAGGATTCGGGACAGTTGATCCCCGGTCATGGCGGCATTCTCGATCGCACCGACAGTTATGTTTTTACCGCACCGTTAGTCTACTATTTTGTCACTTTACTGTTGCCCGCGATCGACTCTTTTTTAATTAATCGGTAATTGGGAATTGGGAATTGGGAATTGGGAATTGGGAATTGGGAATTGGCCAAACAGGGCATTGGGTATGTATTCCCAGGCTCTACCGAAGAACCAGGTTAAAGCCAACTGTCAACTGTCAACTGTCAACTGTCAACTGTCAACTGTCAACTGTCAACTGTCAACTGTCAACTGTCAACTGT
>NZ_JAUBOZ010000107.1:0-26202 GCF_036700475.1 Microcoleus sp. T2B6
AGATTGACGGGTGGCGACGCACCTTACACGGGCTAGAAGATTGTGTGTACCACATCTACATGGAATATGCTGTAAATGAACAATTAACAATCGAATTAAGTTGATTATGCGACAAAGATAGGGACTTTCTAACGCCAAATAACTTGTGATAAGCTGATGCACCTCAGCTTAATATCATGTCCGATAGATTGACCATAATATCCCGGCAGGGCGGGTTTTTGAGATTGTTAATTATTGGCAGATATTGTTGGTGAACCCGCCCCTACCTGATACCATTTCTCTAAAATCGTGCAACACTCTTCGACCCCCCCTAACCCCCCCTTGCAAAGGGGGGGAACAAGAATACTGTTGCATTCTTTTTTAAAATTGGTATGATTTGGGGTAATCGACCGGACATGATATAATTCTTACTTTTTTATATCGCATTACTCGGAAATCTCTGCTTCAAGACAGGCATTACCGGACAAGGTTTTTGCTCCTGTAAATTCTCTGGTTTGTTCCAAGTAAAAGGCCCTTTTTTCTCCGCCGCCATCCACAACAAACTTTTTGCTCGCGTCATCGCCACGTAAAGCAGTCGAAACTCTTCTGCTGTTTTCAAATAACCTGCTTGTTCCCACGCTTCGCCTAGATTTGGTAAAGGATATTTTTCGTGCAAACTTGCTCGAATTTGTGCTCTCGCTACCTCTGCTAAAGTGAAATCTCCTAAAAATCGGGTTTGCGGCAAAACTCGCAAATTTCCGGGGATGGTTTGTTCGTGCAGAAACGGCAAAAATACGCAATCCCAATCCAATCCTTTAGCTTTGTGCATGGTAATAATTGTTAGTTGACCTTTGCTGGTATAGCGTTCTTCTATTTTGTCGTCTGCATCCACAGGTTCAAATCTTTCGGAACTGACAATTTCGCTAAGTACACCCAAAATATTCCGCATTGAATTGTTGCCGGCTGTTTGGATTGCTACTCGTTCTGCTAATTTGTCGGCGGTGGCTAATTCTGTTTGGTCGTATTGCAGCGCTAAGGCTAAGAATGAAATGATTTGGTAGGGTGGCAGTTCTAAGCTAGCTTGCAGCAAACCGCAACAAAAATAGCGACATTTGCGAACTGGATCTGACTGCTGCGGGTCTAGGGGGCCTGGGTAAAGAAATTGTTCGGGGCTGGTAGCAAAAGCATTGTAGTCTTGTTTGGGAATCAGTTGCCGATCGCTCAAAATCTTTAACGCTGCTTTCAGGTAGTCTGGAGAGTGGGGGCGATCGAGAAATTGCAGCAGTGTTAAGATTTCCCAAGGTACTTGAGAATGTCTGTCGCGTTCTCCGACATCCTCAATTTTAATCCCGTATTTACGCAAATCAAAGCTTAATCCGTGTTTTTGAGGATTTTCCAGCACTTCTTTGATAAACTTACCTTGTTTGTTTTCCCGCACCAAAATAGCCATCGATTTCAGATTTTCTAACGGCAATTTTGCGCTATTTTCCCCCTCGCTAGCTTCCGTGCCTGAATGGATAGCTTTTTCATTTATTGCGAATTCAAAATCTGCCGGTAAAAATTCTTCTACTAACTGAATTACCCGCTTGCCAAT
This sequence comes from Microcoleus sp. T2B6, assembly GCF_036700475.1. Taxonomy (NCBI): domain Bacteria; kingdom Bacillati; phylum Cyanobacteriota; class Cyanophyceae; order Oscillatoriales; family Microcoleaceae; genus Microcoleus; species Microcoleus sp. T2B6. Next base: position 1,574 of record NZ_JAUBOZ010000107.1, read on the forward strand.
TAACTCAACTGTATGGTAAATATCACGGGGAGTATGCAATTCTAAGCCTCGACCAATGGGAGCCGGATTTGCATTTTGCTGCGGGTCATTGCTGGGTACTGGCTTAATAGTTTGGTCGCGAAAAGGCTTTTCATTTTTCGCTAATTCCGAAGCATTTACCCATTGCAACATAAAGTTAGCGGCCTCGATAATTACTTGGGTGCTGCGGCCTGCACCGTCCATTGTCGCTAACTTATTCTCTACTTCGCACTCATCACAAAATTGGTTAAAATAAATCGGGTCGGCGGGAGTGAAAGTAGAATTAATCGCTTGATTTGGGTCGCCAACTCTGATAAAATTGGGAGGTAAAGTAGGATGATCGGGATCGATCGCCAATGTTTCCAAAAGCCGAGTCTGCAAAGGTGTAGAATCCTGCGCTTCGTCCTCAAAAACAGCAAATACTTGCTTTTGCTCGATCGCCCTCGCCCTCGGATTTTCCAACACCCGTAAAGCTGCTAAAATCATCTCGTCATAATCGATGAATTCCCGACTCCTCAACAAAGCCTGATATTTTTGATATAAACCCCCAGCTACTGCTAGAATCTCATAACCATCCCCAGTATCAAGAGCGCTCATTTCTAACAACTGTTCGGGAAACAAACCAGAAGATTTCGCCTCGTGAATCACAGTTTTAGCTACCTGCGGCAAAATTTCCGTCCGCAAAACCGATTGTCGCCGCAGCCTCTCCGTTTCCTCTCCGTCGAATTGCTGTCCTTCCAACAAAACTTGATATCTGCGGGGATTTTCGGCAATCCAAAGTTCTACACAGGTGCGAATTAATCGGTGACTTTGAGTGGGAGTAACTAAGGTTGAATTTTCTAAATTTAAACCCGACAAATCGGGATGGCGCATCGCAATATTCAAAGCTAAACCGTGCAAAGTGTGCACCGCAAAACCGCCTTGAGATAAAGACAATTGGGCCAATCTTTCCCGAATTTTAGCTTTAATATTAGCAGCAGCCGATCGGGTAAATGTCACGACAATTAACTGGCGGCGGCTGTGAAGCCCGTTGCGGGCGATCGCAATTGCCGACGCAGCAGCCATTCCCGTAGACTTCCCGGCCCCCGGAACCGCCGAAACAGCAAGGGGGCCGCCTTTCCAATCCGCCATGTCCTGCTGCCCCGCACGCAAGCTTTCGCGAATTTTAAGGCAAGCTTGTTCTCGCAAAACTGCGGCAGAGTCTAACCCAGAGGAAATGTTGCCAGGGCGATCGATCTGGGTTGTCGATCGCATAAAATCAGAATCAAATTCATCAGTCATTATTACATCCGCGTTTATCTGCGTTCATCTGCGGTTAAAAATAAAAAAATCTGCAACCTCTACCGTTTCCATTTCGGTATCGGCTAAACTAACACGATCTATTCGAGCTTAAATTAAAACCAGCATAAAATTCAATACCCAAGCCTTTTTTAGAGGAGTCACCCAAATGAAAACTCACCTCAAAATCAATTCCCCCCCGCACCCAGGGCTGTTTCATTCTCACCAAAAACGAGGTTTTTGTAGGGGTAGTGCCCCCGTGCCTACCCCCGCCACCAACCAGCGCATGGGGGTTTCAGGCCAAAAGGGCCGGCACGGGGGCGCGGCCCCTACCAAGAATGAAACCGCCCGGCCCCCGCACCAGCCAAACCCAAACTCAGCCAACAACAGCACAACTCGTTTTGCTGTTGCGGTATTCTTAACTTTATCTTCAGCCATTGCTTTGCCTAGCTGCGGTGGAGCTACATCCAGCAGCCATGAAAACCAAGTTGCCGCATCGGCTCCACAATCGGCACCAGCACCGGAGCCAGCAGCCCAAAGGTCAAAAACTCCTGGTGCATCAAAAAAAGCAGCAGAAACGACCGCAACCCGTCCCCAACTGATTAAAAAAGCCCAACTCAGCGTAGTTGTCAAATCTATTGACGCCAGCACTAAATCTGTTACTAATATTGTCGAAAAACAGCAAGGCGATATCTTGGGTTTCCAAAATCAAAAGCCTCCGGATTCCAGTGTCCGCCAAACCGCGTCTGTGGAGATTCGCGTACCTCAAGAACGTTTAGAAACAACTTTAGACGCTTTGGCAAAACTCGGAACTGTAGAGAACCGTTCTCTGACGGCTGAGGATGTTACCAATCAATTAGTTGACAGCGAGGCTAGGCTGCGGAACCTCCGCAAATCGGAAGAAATGGTGTTAAAAATTATGGAGCGATCGGGTTCGGTCGGGGATGTGCTCAAAGCTTCTCAAGAGTTGAGCAAGATTCGGGAGTCGATCGAACGCATTGACGCTCAGTTAAAAAGTTTGCGAAATCAAGTAGCCTATTCGACTATTAGCTTAACTCTAGAAGCAGCAGTATCGGCTCAACAAACTCAGGAACCTTCTCTAGGTTTGCGGGCGCAGGAAACTTGGGGGAAAGCGACTCATTCTGTGGGTGAATTGACGCTCGGTTTGTTTGGTTTGGGTATTTGGCTGTTGGCTTACAGTCCTTATTTGCTGTTAATTGGGGCTGCGGTTTACGGCTTTAATCGATTTAAGAAACAGCATTCTGTTCCGACAATTCAAGAACCGAAACCGCCTCAGTAGTCATTAGTCATTAGTCAGTAGTCAGTAGTCAGTAGTCAGTAGTCAGTAGTCAGTAGTCAGTAGTCAGTAGTCAGTAGTCAGTAGTCAGTAGTCATTAGTCATTAGTCAGTAGTCAGTAGTCATTAGTCATTAGTCAGTAGTCATTAGTCATTAGTCAGTAGTCATTAGTCATTAGTCAGTAGTCATTAGTCATTAGTCAGTAGTCAGTAGTCAGTAGTCATTAGTCATTAGTCAGTAGTCAGTAGTCATTAGTCATTAGCCATTAGTCATTCCACCCACATAAAATTTATCTATTGTGGAACAGCAGGAAAACCCGTTCTTAACACCAACGACAACTGCCAACTGACAACTGCCAACTGACAACTACCAACTGACAACTGCCAACTGACAACTGACAACTGACAACAGTCAACTGACTAATCATCAATTTGCCATCCATCTTTGGTATAGTCTTCATCCACAATCTTTTTCGGACGCATCACCAGAACAACTCGCCCCAATATCGGAAAATCAGGGGATTGTTCAAACCAGTACAATTCTAAATTGCCAGCGTTATCGGCTAGGAAATAACTCTCAGCATCCCACTGTCTTTGGGCTCGATCGGCAATAATCAAAACTTCTTCAACTTTGCCTTGCAGCGGTACCGGCAATTTATCGCTCATTTCCAAAACCGCCACCGGATCTTCAGCGTTCAAAATTACCTGCCATCCGGGAATCGCCACCCAAGCTCCGGCTCCAGAAAATTTTACCATTCGGAACGGCTCGATTTCCTCCGGCAAAGGCACTGCCAGCAAATCTCTCGTAGAAAGCGGCAATTTGCCCACAACCGGGACAATCCGGGGCAATTGTTCCTCGGTATCGAGCCTGTAGACAGGCAGGCGGGGCGCTTCTCGTCTCGGAACTACGGTAAAATCGACGAGCAACTGCTCGATTTGCGCCCTAGCGGTTTGGCTGCTAGCTAATTTTAAACCGCGAGCAATTAAGCGCGATCGCTCTTGCAAATCGCTTTTCTGTCTCGCCAATTGCCAGCATTGGTAAGCCATAGCATCGCCGGGAGTGTCTGTGAACCCTTGGGGAAGACTCCCGAAGTGCGAAAACTCCTTGATCGCTTTAGCAACTTGGCGAGCATCGTCAACATCCAAATTGTGGGTTAGCATCAAACCAGCCGCCCCGGCCCGCTCTACTTGAGAGAGAATCCGAAACTCGTATAAGATATCGCTACCTTTTTTTAAGAAGTGCGATCGAACTTCCTCTGAAGCCCCAGCATTGACCATGCTGGTGTAAACTTGGGCTGCGACGCTTACTTGATTTTGCTGAATTGGCTCAAAACCAGTTTCTTCAAAAATCCTTTGAGAGTTGTAGCCAGCTTTTAGCAGTGCTGTGCAGGCTTGTCCCCACTCTACCCAAGTGCCTTCTTTTCGGCGGAGCGAGCGAATTAACTTTTCGGCATCCACAGCATTGGTGGAGGGTGCAGATGCAGGAGGGGAGGAATCTTGCGGTGTATCAGTCATAATTGAATCAAAAACTAGCGCTAAGTTATGTGTGATTGGATACCGGCAAGGCTCGTGTCGCGGCAGAGCGATAGATTAATAGTAAGTGAGTTATGAGACTATTGTTACCGGAAAACGAGAGGAAAGCCCCCGACTTCAGGCGTGGGGATGAACTCGGCAGCGGATGCGGCCGCCTACAGTCTTAGAAAAATCCTGGTTGATTTCTAAAAGCATGATATGATTATATCATGCTAACAGTAACTCACGAGTACAAACTACGTCCAACCAAATCTCAAGTTCAAATATTTGAGATTTGGTTGTCTGTTTGTCGTCAGGTTTATAACTATGCCTTGCGAGAACGGAAAGATTGGGTGAATTCTCGTAAGTCTTCTGTTAATGCTTGTTCGATAGTTGGTGAGTATATTATCTCACCGGATACTCCTAGACCAACCTATGCTAGTCAGTGCAAAGGTTTGGCAGAAGCTAAGAAGCATTGTCCCGAATTAAAGACCCCTCATTCGCAAGTATTGCAGCAAACTTTAAAGGCTTTAGAGTCGGCATTTGTGGCAATGTGGGAGAGAGGGCATGGGTTTCCTCGCTTCAAAAAACGGATGCGATCGTTTGTTTTCCCGGCTGTAAAGGATGCAGCAGTGGAGAATGGAAAGGTTAACCTGCCTAAGATTGGGTGGGTAAGGATGAAAATGTCTAGACCCACACCAGAGGGTTTTATACTCAAGCAAATTAGAGTAGTTAAAAGGGCATCAGGATATTTTGTCATGCTGACCTACCAGTTAGCAGTCAACCTGCCCGCTCGCCCACCGTCAGGACATCCATTAGGGGTAGATATTGGGCTTGACAAATACCTCGCAACTTCAGATGGAGAATTAGTCAACAGACCGAGATTTTTTCAGGCACTTCACCGCGAGTTGAAATCACTGCAGCGAAGATTAAAGCATCAAAGAAAAGGGTCTAATAATTGGCTTGATCTCCAGAAAAAGATAGCTAGAATTCATCAAAAAATCAGTGATACCAGAAAGGATTGGCACTATAAATTAGCTCATCGGTTATGTGACCAAGCAGGAATGATATTCGTTGAGGATATCAATTTTAAGGCTTGGGCAAAGGGGATGTTCGGTAAACATACTCTCGATGCAGCCTATAGTCAATTCTTCTCGATTCTGTCTCATGTGTGTTGGAAGCGCGGGGTGTATTTTGCTCGTGTTGATAAAAACTATACGAGTCAAATTTGCCCCCAATGTGGAACCCATACTGGTAAGAAAACCTTGGATGTCAGAATCCATAGTTGTCAGTCGTGCGGGTACACCACTGATCGCGATACAGCAGCAGCACAAGTAATTAGAGACAGAGGTATCCTTGCGGTCGGGCAGCCCGTGAGTAAAACTGCTTCTGGAGGCGTTCTATCGGCGATCGATAGTAATATCGGTCTAGAGTCGAGCCTTTGAGAGAAGAATCCCCCGCATTCTATGCGTGGGGAGTGTCAAAGAATAGTTGCTCGCCTAAATGTACAAAGGGGAGTTTATCGTATTGTTATGGATAATGCCATTTCAGAGCTAGATCAAATTAAACGCCAGCTCATGACCCTACACAGACCGAAAAAGCCCAAAATGCTGGTAGTAGACGACGAACCAGACAATCTGGATTTACTCTACCGCACTTTCCGACGAGATTTTAACGTTCTCAAAGCTGAGAGCGGAATTCGCGCCTTGGAAGTCCTCGGCATCGAAGGCGAGGTCGCCGTCATCATTTCCGACCAGCGGATGCCCGAAATGAAGGGAACGGAGTTTTTGAGCAAAACCGTGCCTCAGTTTCCGAATACGGTCAGAATTATCTTGACTGGTTTTACGGACATTGAAGACTTGGTGGATGCGATTAACTCAGGACAGGTTTATAAGTATATCACCAAGCCTTGGGACCCGAACGAACTGAAAATGGTGGTGCAAAAGGCGGCCGAGACTTATGAAATTCTCAAGCAGCGGACTGAGGAATTGGATCGCGCTCAAAATCAAATACAACTGTTAGCAACAATCATGCAAACGGCTGTGGATTATCCGAGTTTGGAAGCAAGTTTAGATCCAATTGCTACTGCTATAAGTGATAATTTTTTGGCGGACTTTTGCATTTTGCAACTGGTGGAAGGAAATGTTTTAATCCCAGTCCAAGGCTGTCACACCACGGGTTCAACTGTGGAAAATTGGCTGGCGGATGACCCTCTGGTTCGAGAAGCAATTACCTCTCAAACTATTCAGGGTGTTGTGAATATTGGACTCGACACAAACCTAGCGAGTTTGCCGCACTATCAGAAATCCGGCATTCAAGCTCACCTGAGCATCCCGGTTAGTCACAAAGGTCGATCGATCGCCCTGATTTCCATGCAGTGGAAGCAACCTTGTTCCCTGCGCCCCGACGAACTCACAACAGTTCACCTCGCAGCTCAAGAAGTTGCTTTGGTATTGACGAGTTTTCAGGGTCATTAGTCATCAGTCATCAGTCATCAGTCATCAGTCATTAGTCATCAGTCATTAGTCATTAGTCATCAGTCATTAGTCATCAGTCATCAGTCGGCTCTGTGTCTTGAGTCGAAAATGATAGCCAACCAATGATTAAAGACAACATATCACCGATCGCTAACAAATAAAAAAGCATTAATGACTGGCGACAGCATGACATGAATGGACGGATTAATTATTAGTTCCGGCTGACAAATCACCTTTTCCCCAATCACCTTTTCACCTTTTCCGCAATGACAAATGACCAATGACTAATAACGCCGAAGAAATTAAAACTATATTTAATCGAATTGCACCAGTTTACAACCAATTGAACGACTGGTTGAGCTTTGGGCAACACCGGATTTGGAAGCAAATGACGGTGAAATGGAGCAGTGCGAACCCCGGAAATACTTGTTTAGACTTGTGCTGCGGTAGCGGGGATCTAGCTTTGTTGCTGGCTAAACAAGCAGGGCCGACCGGTTGCGTATTTGGAGTAGATTTTTCCCCCGAACAATTGGCCGTGGCGGCCAGGCGCGATCGACCTTTTCTCACGCCTGCAAGCCCCATTTCCTGGGTAGAAGCTGACGCCCTAGACTTGCCTTTTGCTGACAATTACTTCGACTGCGCCACAATGGGTTACGGCCTGCGTAACGTGACTGACATCCCCCGCAGTCTTCAGGAATTGCACCGCGTCCTCAAACCCGGTGCCAAAGCAGCTATTCTCGACCTCCACCGCCCCAGCAATTCCCTAATGCGGAGCTTCCAGCAGTTTTATCTAGACACTCTCGTAGTGCCCATTGCTCAGCAATTTGGCATGACTCAAGAATATGCCTACATTAATCCTAGTTTAGAAAAATTCCCGATCGGCGAGCAGCAAGTCGCGATCGCCAACAAAGCCGGATTTGCCGCCGCCACCCACTACCCCATTGCCGGAGCTATGATGGGAGTATTGGTATTAGTCCGTTGACTGTTGTCAGTTGTCAGTTGTCAGTTGTCAACAGTCAACAGTTAACAGTTAACAGTCAACAATCAACAATTCCCAATTCCCAATTATTGATGAATCCGTCTGACATTTGGCTGTTGTTGGCCCCACCTGTAGTGGGAGGAATTATTGGCTATTTCACTAACGATATAGCTATCAAAATGCTGTTCCGCCCGTATCGAGCTATTTACATCAAAGGGCGGAAGTTGCCTTTCACTCCAGGCTTGATCCCCCGCAACCAAGAGCGCTTGGCAAAGCGAATTTCCGATACAATTATGGGTTCGCTGCTGACGCCGGAGGAACTGCAAAACTTGGCGCGCCGCCTCCTGCAAACCGAGCGGATGCAGTCGGTGATTCTCTGGTTGTTGCAGTTGGCGCTGGATCAGGTAAAAGCAGACGCAGAGCAAAAAACGGCTAAAATTCTCGCTAACATTCTGCGAGATTTGCTGGGGGAATCTGTGCCGCGAATTCTCAAAGTGTTGGCGCGCCGGGAAGATTTTTTAGAAGCTCAGCTTAATCAAATTTTCGATCAAGTTTTGCTGGAGATTCAGCTTACGGAATCTCAGGCGGCTCAGCTTGCTGAGTGGTTGTTGCAGGTAGTAATACCCCCGGAAGTGCTGCGGCAGGCTTTAATTGACTTTTTGACGGATCGCAATATTTCGATCATCGATGAAGGGTTTCGAGAAAAAACGAGCGGCACTTATTGGGTAGTAGCAAATTTGTTTGGTTTGCGGAACACTTTAACTCGGCTGCGGACTTTTTGTCTGGATGACAGAGAAGCCACAAATCAGCGCTTAGCAGAGTTAACTATTTCTTTGGGGATTCGCGGGCGAATTCAGGAATGGCTGCAAAATTTGTCGATGCAAAATTTACCGGTTTCGACTGTGAGACAGTTGCGAAAAACTATGCGCGACAGTGTTCGCAGCTATGTTCAGCAGCGGGGTACAGATGTACTTGAGGGGTTGAGTAAATCTATTGACTGGGAAAATATTTCGCGGTTGATTCTCAATCGCTTGCAAACTTCAGCGGTGATGAGCGCTTCCCTCGGAATTGTCAGCAAAGAACTTGCTTTGGTTTTAGAGCGTTATTTAGAGCGGGATTTAGAAAATATTGTAGCTCAGGCTATCCCGATTTTGAATATTGACCAGGTGATTGTCGATCGAGTGAAAGGTACTTCTCCTGAAGAGTTGGAGTTAGCAATTCAGGGAATTGTCCAAAGCGAGTTGCAGGGAATTGTAAATTTAGGAGGCATTTTGGGTGTTTTTGTCGGCTGTTTACAGACAGTTGTGATTTGGATTCAGCGGTGATTTGTTTCGGCAGTTATGAGATATTTGTTCTAGTCTAATATTCACTCTCTCTGGCGCACCCAGTACCAAAAACCGGTTTTTCGCTAGTATTTGCTACCTAAGCCAGAGGATTTTTGGTAGAAACCGGGTTTTTGTGGCCCAATCCTAATTTACTTATTTTCTAAATCTATGCCAGCCCCCAATTCGGACGATCGCACAAACATCCCAAAAAACCCGCGCAACCTCAGCCGCCAACAATACGAGCGTTTAACTGCAGAAATGGCCACTCCCTACCGGCCTCTGCGACAGTTTGTCTATGTAGCTTGTGGCGCTTCGGGCTTTATCGGCGGCTTGGTTTTCCTCGCTAAAATTGCCTCTGGGCGGGAAATTGGTTCTGCTTTGCCCAATTTTGCCCTCCAAGTCGGAGTTGTGGCTCTGATGGTGTTCCTGTTTCGCTGGGAGCAGCGCGCCGAGAGCCGATCCCCGAAGTCGAAGTAACAAAAATTTACAAATCGAGACAAAAATCTATCTGAGGCAAGGAAAAGTTATAAATATAAAGAAATTATTATGAAATCGTGGTTTCCCAGCGATCCCTGTAATACTAAGAATGTGGCTTCAATTGGGGTCAGCAAATTTAAAGGCCCTAATCATAAACCGCTTGTCATTCGTTCAATTGGGGTCAGCTTTCATAAAGACCCTAAATATATAAAATAAATTTAAGCCCAGCGCCAGCCTTCACTGATAGAAGAGCTGGCGTTAGGCATTTTGCTAGGATCGGGATCTTGGGAGAGAGAATCATATCAATTTCGGTTGCACCGTCGGTGATTGTTGACAGTTGAACAGTTGACTGTTGACTGTTGAATCGTGGTCGCAAAACTGAATGGTTGAGGGTTATCAGTAGGGTGTGCACCCTGTACAGAGAGGCCGGTACAAGCGCCCTGAACCGAGTTTTTTGCCTAGCATCCGATATAGGTAATACCAGTTCCCAAAAATCATGCACCTGTAGACTGGCGATCAAAACCACGATCGTCATCAGTCATTCGCCAATCTAAAATCTAAAATCTAAAATCTAAAATGCTATAAGGGCTGGGGCCATAGAATAATTTGGTATTTCCCCAAGACCTTAGCCTGTGCAGTAACTAATGAGATGTGTCAAAGTCTAAGTAGAAAAAGATGTTGGGAGATTTTACTATGGGCCGATCATTTTTCAAAGGGCGGTGGACACTATTTTTAGCAGCAGGCGCGGGAATTTTATTTTACAGCAGTGCTGCGGAGGCTGCCGAAAAGGTAGTGCTCAAATACAGTGCGATCCGAATGACTTTACCCGTCAGCGAATTAGAAAGTTTTGCAGACACTGGGAAAATGTCGCCCGCGTTAGAAATGCTGCTGGGAAAAGCAAAAAAAGACCCCGAAGCGGTTCGCAACAGTCTGACGAGACCGGTGAAAGTCAGTCAAAGCTTTTTGGATCAGACGCTTAAGAGCAAGGTTGGGGAAATAATTCTCGATGAGGTGGGTCAGGTAATTCGCACTCCTTCTGGGAATGCAAATCGAGAAGCTTTGAGATCTGCCTTGGTGCTGTCTGCAACTAATGATAACGAGATTACCCTGCTGGAAGCGATGAAGAATTATCCTACTCCAGAAGTTTATGTTGAGGGCGATCGCTTAGTTGAAGCTTACGGCAAACTTGTAGCTTTGTCAGAACAATTGGGCGGGGTTTCAGAACGGCTGCAAGACATTTTGAACAAGATTCGTCTGCCTAGATTGTAGTGGATTTGGTCAAGGACGCTTGATTGCTTCGAGCGATCGCAGAATATTGCTGAACCTGCATCTACAGGGGAGTTACCTTTTTTTGTGCAAAATTTGCCTAATTTTTACACGAGTTAAAACAAAATCTAACTCCCGGCAAGCTTCAAACTAGACGGTAATCAGTCATTCCTAATTTTAAAATTAAAAATCAAAAATCAGATAACTTCGCTGTTAAATCTATATCGGGATAGATGTTCGACAGTTTACGAAAAGTTGATCGAGAAGTACCCGTGTTTTTATTAGACCTCTTGCAAAAATAATTAGGACGGGCTCTGGGGCCCATCCCACAAGAAAAAATAACTCTTGTGGGATGGGCCCCAGAACCCGTCCCATCAATTGAGGAAAAGGATTTTTGCAAGAGGTCTATTGAATAAAGTATTTAAAACACAAAATGCAGGCCAGAGCTTGTGTATCGCCCATAAACTGAAATACGATCGGGTTGACATTGCATATCATCTATCTTAAGATAGAGAAAGTCTGTCCGAGTCAGGGAAGTATTTGAACCAAAAAAAGCGGGTCAGAGCTTGTGTATCCCCCATAAACTGAAATAAGAGGGGGTGGACATTGCCGATTATCTATCTTAAGATAGAGAAACGCTGTCAGAGTCAGGCGCTTGGGGAAAAACGGCTGGTCATTAGTAAGCTCGTGCTATAACAGATGCCATTGCACAACGCATTCCCCAAAACTCTTGACTAAAAAAAATTGAAAAAAAAACGGTGAGAGACTGCATTAATTGACAGCACCTCAAATCCCAATAAAATCTTACTTTTCAGGGTAGTAAACTTTCACTCCATCGACTCTATTTACTTGGTAACACTAGCAACATGAACAACAATCCTATTCGTTCAAAAGACCGTTTCTTGGTTTTCGGCGCTCCAGCGATCGAAGATGCTGAAATTCAAGAAGTGGTGTCAACCATGAAAACAGGTTGGTTGGGTACAGGCCCTAAAGTCATGAGTTTTGAAAATGAGTTCAAAGCTTACAAGGGTTCCCAGTACGCGATTTCAGTTAATTCCTGTACGGCGGCACTGCACTTGAGCATCCTCGCTGCTTCGTTAGAACCGGGGGATGAAGTCATTACTACTCCCATGACTTTTTGCGCTACAGTTAATGCGATCATCCACGCTGGGGCAACACCGGTACTGGCGGATGTAGATCCGGTGACAATGAATATTGACCCGGATCAAGTCGAAGCTAAAATAACTTCAAAAACTAAGGCAATTTTGCCGGTTCACTTCGCAGGTCGTCCCTGCGATATGGATGCGCTTTGCGAGATTGCTAGCCGTCACAACTTGAAGTTAATTGAAGACTGCGCTCACGCGATCGAAACAGAGTACAAGGGACGGAAAGCAGGCACATTTGGCGACTTCGGATGCTTCAGCTTTTATGTTACCAAAAACATCACGACGGGCGAAGGAGGAATGATTCTGGCAGGCCGTCAAGAAGATGCAGACAGGCTCAAAATTTTAGCGCTGCACGGTATGAGCAAAGATGCTTGGAAGCGCTTCGGAGACTCGGGTTACAAACACTACCAAGTGGTAGAGGTCGGTTTTAAATACAATATGATGGATCTGCAAGCTGCGATCGGCATTCATCAAATGAAACGAATTACTCCTTATTGGCAGCGACGGGAGCAGATTTGGCAGCGCTACAACGAAGCATTTGCGGATCTGCCGATTACTTTGCCCGCGAAGGTCGAACCGGATACAATTCATGCTTATCACCTGTACACCATTCTGGTAGATGAAGCCAAAACAGGAATCAGCCGCGACGAGTTTCTCAACGCTATGAATGCTGAAAATATCGGTGTCGGCGTACATTACATGAGTATGCCGGAACATCCTATCTATCAAGAAATGTTTGGATGGCAGCCGGAAGACTATCCGAATGCTAGCTACATCGGACTGCATACAATTAGCTTGCCGATTTCGGCAAAACTAACAGATGCAGATGTGGAAGATGTAATTGCTGCTGTTAAAAAATGTTTGGCGATCGGCAAATATCGGACTCGATTAAAGGTAACAGCAGCCCAAGCCGCCTAGACTCTTAGCCACAAAACAATGTGAAACCTCTCCGGGTCGTCACCATCTATTCAAGGACTGCTCACATTCAGTACCCTAAAATTTTACACCCTCTCAACGTAGTGGAACTGGAGTTTTTGGTTGATACATCTAGACTTTTTTGGGGTATCCCTAAACTATATTTGTATCTATTAAAAATTCTGAGAAATTAAATGTCTGGGGTGCCGAATGTGAGTCCAAATTCTGTGAACCTAGATTTTGTAAAGCGAGCATTTATTGAAATCACCGACTACCTATCCCAAAAAAATGGCAGGGCGTGGGTTCCGCCAGCTAATTTTTTTTATCAGGAACAAACAAGCGATTGTTTAGCACATTTCAATTTGTCGAGTTGCTAAGGAAAAGAATCAATAATGAATAAACAGATTGGCTACTTTATTCCTGAATTTCCCGGACAAACTCATACTTGGATATGGCGAGAATATCAAGCAATGCTCGATCTTGGTATGAAACCTCACATGATATCAACCCGCCGTCCGCGCACTAAAGTTGTACATACTTGGGCTGAGAAAGCGCAAAGTATGACTGATTATTTGATACCCTTTGAGACCAAAGATTTTGTGAATGTTCCCATAGAACTCATCAAAGCTGGCCCGATTGCCTGGTGGCGCTGCCTCAGTGTAATTGCTAATACTAAAAATCTCTCCTTTTCTCAAAGGCTTTACTATTTGGTATGGGTTGTTATGGGGGCTAAGCTAGCTTGGCTTGCCAGAACCCAGGGCTGGTCTCACGTCCACGTTCATTCCTGTAGCAATGCTGCTAATATTGCCCTATTTGCCTCCATACTTTCGGACATCACTTATAGTCTGGCTCTTCTCGGTCAGTTAGAAGATTTTGGGCCCAATCAAGAACAAAAATGGAAACATTCTGCTTTTGCTTCTGTAATGTCTAAACAACTCCTCAATTCTGTCAAAGATGAGCTGGCAGGCTTCTTGCCCAAGGATGTGAGGGTGTCACCAGTCGGTGTAAATCTCGATGAAATTAAGCGTGAAACTCCCTATACTCCTTGGCAGGAAGGCAGTCAATGCCGAATTTACACTTGCGGCCGTCTCAATATAGCCAAAGGACAAAAGTACCTGATTGAGTCAATTAAGTTGCTTCGACAACAAGGGTTTGATGTCCGCTTGCAGATTGCTGGGGAAGATGCAGAATCGGGTAATGGCTACCGTCAAGAACTCGAGAAATTCATTCAAGAGCAATCAATGTCTGATTATGTTGATCTGCTTGGTTCTGTCTCAGAAGAACGAAATCGCCAAGGTTATCAAGAGGCTGATATTTTTGTTTTACCCAGCTTGAAAGAGGGAATTTCTGTAGCTGTTATGGAAGCAATGGCTATGCAAACTCCTGTAGTAGTGACGCAGGTGGGTGGAATGGCGGAACTGATAGATAACGGTGTTGACGGTATGCTAGTCCCGCCGGAAAATCCCGAAAAAATGGCAGAGGCCATAGCAAAATTGCTAAAGGACAAAGAATTAACGTTGAGCCTGATTCACAAATCACGACAGAAGATTGCTGCTAAATTCCACCATCGGCGTAGTGCTCAGATATTACTTGAATCCTTGGAGGAACTCAGTTCACGGGGTGAAGAACAGGTTGAAAGCATTGCTGCGTCAAGGTTTTTAGTTAAATGACCAAGCGAAAATATCTTCGCGGGCATGAGCAAAACTTAAGTGCCAAATAGTTCGCTAAAATTAACCATAGTTAATCGCCCTTGAGGAAGTTCTATGTTGGCCGTTAAACGAGCGCTCAAACTCAATAACAACGAAGCGACTTTGATGGCAAAACACGCAGGATTCCGGCGCGTAGTATTTAATTTTGGGTTAAGCTTGCGGACTCAAATGTATAGCGAGGGGAAACTTACAGACTCGAAGGTACTCAACGAAGTCAAAAAAGTTCTCACCAACCACGTCAAGAAACAGCCTGAATTTGCTTGGATGAACCAGTTGTCTAGCCGAGTCTACCAAAACGCATTAATTGACTTGAAAGATGCGTTTAGTCGATATCGTTTGGGGAAAGCAGGTCATCCAAAATTCGCCAGTCGCCGAAACGGTCAATCTTTTAGGGTCGATTCATCCAATGGGAAAGTGTGGCTTTGTGCTGGCAACACAATTAAGATTCCTACCTTGGGAACGTTTCGTCTTCACGAGCCACTAGAATGCGGTTACGTGTCTCAAACTTTCACTATCTCAAAAAAAGGAAGTCGCTGGTTTGTATCATTCTGTGTTGATGCAGAACGTCTACCTGTTGAGCAATCTCAGGCAGCCGTGGGAATCGATGTAGGTATTAAATATGTGGCCACCCTGTCAAACCAGCAAGTCTTTGACGCACCAAAACCGTTGAACCAAGCGAAAACCAAGCTTGCCACTTTACAGCGAAAAGCGTCCAAGCAGGTAAAAGGTTCCAATAACCAGTGCAAAACCTATAATAAAATTAGCCGACTTCACGCCCAAATAGCTTGTATTCGCTCAGATTTCCTTCACAAGTTAACAACTCCCACCGCTAAAAATTTTAAGCTCATCAAGATTGAAGACTTGAATATAAAAGGTATGATGGCGAATCACAAACTGGCTGGGGCAATATCCGACTTAGGATTTTACGAATTCAAGCGCCAACTTGATTACAAGTGCAAAATGTATGGAGCAACTTTAGTCCTGGTAGACCAATGGTTCCCTAGTTCTAAAACCTGTTCTAATTGTGGCACTAAAAAAGATATGCCACTAAGCATTCGGACTTTTGACTGTCCTGCTTGTGGCATCTCTTTAGATCGTGATTTCAACGCCAGCATCAACATTTTAAACTGGGAACCCTCGGCTTGAGGGGGATAGCCTACTTATCTTGGGATTAGCCGTCTACCCAACAGCGTAGGAAGTAAACTCCGAATTGTGTCTAAAGATGGCTTTAGATAAGTTTAGATAAGTTTTACAAAGCAGTCAATAAAAGAGAGTGGCGAGCGTAGAGAATCTGGTTCAACCCTATCTCGGACGATCTTATGAGTCAATAAGCCTGTCCAGAATCCGCTATCTTTTTTGAGGTTCAGGGGATTCAATGCTTTTACCATCAAGGTAAGATAGGCGTTGTCGCCCCGTCAAGGAACTCAGCTCATTTTTTTGAGTAGGTATCGATAACGTCCTAGCTCCTGAATAGAAGGAGCTAGGATATCTATGATTCATTCTAAAACGCCCTTTGTTCTGAAAAATCGTGAAATTAACGCCGTGTTTCAAGTTGGTTTTAAACATGGGGCGATGGAAAGGTACTATCGGTTACAGCATTTGGCTTGGCTGCTCTCAATAAGCCAAAGTTTCTAAAGTTTCCCGCAGATAGGAACGAACCTGCTGATCGATGGTGGCATTTTGCTGCTGACGCTCAAAATTGAGTTCTAGCTGCCAGCGTTGAAATCCTGAACTTGCGCCGATCGCGGATTTGAGACTGCCCCAGATTTCAGAATCTTCGCACAGCTCGATCGGCTCTGCGGCTTGAGGTTGTTGTGCGAGCGGTAGATAATTCGCCATATTGTTATACCTCTGTTTTAATCCCCTGTAAGGATTGAAAGCTGACCTTGACACTCTCTATTATAGATTCTTCTCTCCAAAGAGCCAACATAAAATATTCCACAACCTGCAATTAAAAATTAAATATTAAGACTATTAATAATCTCTATCCAAAGAGGGGTCTTACCTATTTTTTTACAGCATACATCTGTACAAATTAAAGTAGCTTAAACTACAATTGTCCCCCTCTTAATTTTTTATTTCACTTTTTTTCGATCGACTCTTCGGGTAGGGATGTAACGCCGTTGGTGTCAGCAGGCTTTGGGTTGACAATACTGCCGGCCGAATTCCCTATGCCGGATGCTGGCCCCATTGACTCTACGCGTGCCGCCACAGCGGCAGTTGTCTCGGCTGCCAAAGCCGGCAAAAGTCGATCGACTTGCCAAGGTGCGATCGTAAAATCCTGCCGAATTTTTTCTAAAACATGAGGCTTTGTCGCTGCAAATTCTGATTCCGGCGTCAGCAAAACCGCCATGACACTAGCCGACACCTGCAAAAACAAATTGCTAGCTAAAAAAGCAGCAACTGCCAACAACAATCCAGCCACTCGCCAGGAAGGAGGAAAGGGAGCAACCGTTGCCGCGAGGGGAGCCAATCGGTAGAGTTGCCACAAAATTATTGCCAGCAAAACAGCGATAAAAAGAGCGATTCCTTGATTTAACTTAGTTTTAAACCGAGTCAGAAGCCGGTGCTGCACAGAAGTTAAATTCTGCGGTTTCACCGCCACAACTAAAATGCTAAAAATGTAAAAAGGGCGGAACCACTGCATCCACAGCACAGGAAAAATACCTGCTACAGCCACTAAAAACATTTCTAACCAGACAGGGAGCAGGGGAGAACCCACTGCGAGTCCCAGCAAGCACACTCCCAGGAATATCGGCAGTGTAGCCGCCCCAGAAAGGTGAATCCACAAAAAAGGATCTGACCAAAAAGAACGCACTTTAAATAATTATGAGTTATGAATTAGGAGTTTTGAATCTTGGATTTTGAGATTTTGGGATGCACTCTTGACTCTGAAATCCGATGCCAGGAGTAAATATTTAGCTATCAAACCGAGGACTTACAAGCAGAAATCTGGTTTATTTCGGTAATTCTTATTTGAGGGAGCGAATTTTAAATTTTAAGCAAGGGTAAAGACGATTAGGAAGTTCTTAATTCCTTCTTCCTTCTTCTTTCGGTCAACTGTCAACTGTCAACTGTCAACTGTCAACTGTCAACTGTCAGATGAGTTTGGGAGTATTGAGTGAAGAGAAGAGTGGCGAGCGATCGGCAATTTGGTTGCGATCGCTCAAAAATTCTCTTCCCTCTCAACACTCACAACTCAAAACTATTGAGAGAGAGTCCGGCGTTTAGTAACCATCCGGTAGGCTTCAATAATATCGCCATCCGCCCAGTCGCTAAACCCGCTCAAAGAAATGCCGCATTCAAAGCCAGCATTGACTTCCTTGGCATCTTCCTTCATCCGTTTTAGGGAGTCGAGGACACCTTCATAAACGACATTGTTGCCGCGGCGCACCCGCACCTTACAGTTACGGATGACTTTGCCAGAGAGTACCATACATCCAGCCACAGCCCCGCGACCGATCGCAAAGACAGCGCGCACTTCGACTTGACCCAAAGGTTCTTCCACCAATTCGGGTTCCAGCAGACCTTCCATCGCCCCTTGAATGTCATCCAAGAGGTTGTAGATGATGCTATATTCCCGCACGTCTACGCCAGCTTGGTCAGCCGCGAGGCGAGCGTCGGTGGCCAGAGTAGTATTGAACCCGATAATTACAGCATTACTGGCTGCAGCGAGGTCAATATCCGTTTCTGTAATTTCCCCAGGAGCAGATAGCAGCAGTCGGAGTTGAACTTCTTTTTGAGGAAGTTGAGTCAGAGCGCCGACAATTGCTTCGAGGGAGCCTTGGACATCTGCCTTCAAGATCAAGTTGAGTTCCTTGAGAACGCCTTCCTTAGCTTGTTGAGAGAAGCCGCTGAGGCTGATCCGGCCGCCTTGCAGCAGGCGTGAATCTCGTCGGGAGGTAGCTCTTCCGCTTGCGATCGCCGCAGCTTCTTTTTCGTTTGCGAAGACATCAAACTCGTCTCCGGCGCGAGGAACTTCCCGCAGCCCTAGCACTTCCACCGCGAAGGATGGAGTTGCGTGTTCTACGCGATCGCCCCGGTCATCGATCATTGCGCGCACCTTGCCCAAAGCCGAGCCTGCGACCACAATATCGCCCACTCGCAGAGTGCCGTTCTGCACCAGCAGAGTTGCCACAGGCCCCCTTGCCTTGTCGAGGTGAGCTTCAATCACAGTACCCTTAGCCGGTCGGTGCGGGTTGGCGTTGAGGTCTTCCATTTCCGCGACTGTCAGAATCATTTCCAACAGCGTATCCAGGTTTTCGCCTCGGATCGCGCTGACTGGAACCATCGTGATATCGCCGCCCCAGTCATCTGCGACCAAGCCGTACTCAGTAAGCTCTTGCTTCACCCGTTCCGGCTGAGCACCCTCCTTGTCAACTTTATTGATAGCCACGACAATTGGCACTTTCGCCGCTTTTGCGTGGCTGATCGCTTCAATTGTCTGGGGTCGCACGCCGTCGTCCGCCGCCACCACCAAGATGGCGATGTCCGTAACCCGTGTTCCCCGAGCCCGCATCGCTGTAAAGGCTTCGTGACCGGGCGTATCCAAAAAGACCACCTGCTGGCTCTTGCCGTCGTGTACCACATCCACGTGGTAAGCACCGATGTGCTGGGTAATGCCCCCAGCTTCTCCCTGAGCCACCTTGGTTTTGCGGATCGAGTCGAGCAAGGTAGTTTTACCGTGATCCACGTGACCCATAATCGTTACTACTGGGGGACGGCGTTCGAGGTATTCCAAATCCGCTTCGTCCAGCATCTCGATCACTTTGATAGCTGGGGCTACTTTTTCTGGGGTTTCCACCTCTACGCCCATTTCTTCGGCTACCATCCTCACCGCTGGAATGTCCAGGGTTTCCGTAATATTTACCGCAATTCCTTTAGAGAAAAGCCGCTTAATAATTTCGGTTTCGGGAACAGCCAGAGTAAGTGCTAGTTCTTGAACAGTCATCGGCCTGCTCAGCAGCAGCTTTTCTGGACGTTCTACCTTAGCTTCGGCTGTTTTGCCCCGGTTGCCGCGTCCCCCGCTCGAGCCTGAAGAACTTTTATCGTGAGAAGGGCCTGGTCTCTTATTTTTTCCGCTGCTTCCGGGTGCGCCCGGAGTTGGTGTTGACTTGGGTGCTGCTTGTCCCTTCGCTTTCGCTGGGCGGGCTAGGGACAGGCTGACCGTGACTGGTGCTGGCAGATCCAAGCCGTTTTCTAAGTCATCGTCATCCTCGTCTATGGGTTTGAGGCGAGAACGTTTTGCCTTAACAGCTTTAGCAGCTTTGGCAGCATCTGAGTTTTCGTCATCATCTTCTTCCCAAATGACCGATGTCTTTTTGGCAGGACGAGGGAGGGAGGGCCTTTCGAGGAGAGTAATCCCCAGCAACGGCGTATTATCTTCTTCATTGTCATCCGTGTCATCCCCTGCAGCTCCGGTGTCACCGCCCCGGCTACGCAGCCCGGTAGCTGACGTTGCGGGGGCAAGGCTCCGGCGCGGCCCACCGGGTTGGGGTCGATCGGCCAGTGGAGTTTTGACTGGGCCACCAGCGCCTTCCCGGCGCGGTCTTTGCGCGTCGCGAGATTCGGTACCTCCCGGTGCAGGTCTGCTGGGGCGGCTCGGTTTAGCCGGCGCTTCCAGAGTTTCTGACTGTCCTGATTGCTCTTGCTCGCTTTTTGCAAGTTTGAGTACCGGCTTGTTCCCCAGATTTTGTGGGGTACGGCTAGCGGACTCGGACGCCCCTCTGACTGGCGGCGACGTGAGTTTGGCCGAGGGCGCGGGAGGGGCGATCGGCGGTTGCTGGATGCGTTCTGGAGCCTTTTCCGACGGCGGTTGAGGTGCCGCCGGTGCCTGCGCTTGGACGGTTGTTTCCGGGGCGATCGCACCTACATTTTCCGACACTTCTGACGGAGCCGCCGACACAGCGACATTTGGCTTCGACAGTACAGGTCGATTGATATTCGGTTTAGCTGGAGGCTGGAGTTGTTGAGCTGCAGGCGACTTGGGAGGAGTTGCCACGGTTGCCGTCGGCTGATTTTTGTTCTCCTCGTTGCCTGCAGGCTGGGAGTTTGCACCAGCCGGTCGTACTTTTGGACTGCGTATTTCTAAAATTTGCTGCTTTTTTTGTTGGTCGTTAGGGTGAGGGCCAGATTCTCTAGATGGCGCGGCTGCTCTTTCGGGTGGAGCTGGCTTGCCGGGGGAAGAGTGGCTACTGGCTACGTATTTTTCCGCCGTTTTGCGAATGCGCTCTGCTTCGGATTCTGTAATTGTGCTGCTGTGGCTCTTGACTGAAATATTGAGCCGCTCGCAAACTGCCAAGATGTCTTTATTATCCAAATTTAGTTCCCGTGATAATTCGTAAATTCTTACTTTGCCGTTGTTCATCCACTCTGCCCTCTTTTGTGCCAACCAGTTTTTACATTGTGATTTTTTGTGCTAATGACGACATCATTCGGTGTGATTGATTCAGTGTCAGGAATCGGGGTTTTGGTACTCGCTCAGCAATTTTATCTAAAAGATGCAACTCGCTGAAGTCTGCGGTTGAAGAATTCTCAAGTCTGTTTGGGAACTTGGAACTCCGAAGTCTGAGTTTTGGCAAAACCCACTCTCTCCAGCTTCAAAGTTTGCCTTTCCACCTTGAGGATACCTCTGCTAGTACCCTACCCTTATCTAATCTGACACAAATCTTTCCAGACTGGTGGGCAGATCGGATTGGGGTTTTATAGCTGGCGCTACCGGTAATTACTGGTAGGGCTGCCAAGAGGGTTTATACAGTCGATGCCGAACTATTGTCGGTTTTTCGTCCGGCTAGGCCAGAGTAAGATGTACAGTCAGATGTGGCTAACCGCTGCCAAAGTGTTTGGTACAGTTCGTCAGACACAGACGCTTTGAGCGATCGCCCAAGTCGATTTTTTTTCTGAGCTGCTTTGAGGCATTCTGCTTCCCGACAAAGGTAAGCAGAACGGCCCATGCCACGATCTAATTGTACCTGATGAGAAGGATAGAGCCTGACTACTCGCCAAAAAGCTTCCTTAGGAGCTATTTTTCGACAACTTGCACAGCACCGGTAGTTCGGTTTCATTTCTTGTCAGAGGGGGAGTAGGGGACAAGTCCTCGTTGTCTCGCGAAGATAGAAAATCTTATGACAAGGAGTCAGAAGACAGAATTCAGAATTCAAAATACGCCATGCCTCAAGTCAGGGGTAAGGGTTACGGAAAAAATTTTTTGTGCTCCATGATTCAAATCGCGGGCTTTCAACCTCGATTCTCCATCCTGTCGCACAGAACCAATTCTGGATTCTGGCTGTTGAATTCTGAATTCTTCTTCGGTAAATGTCACAGTTTTTAGACAGCGGCTTCGGTTTCCTCCGTGGCTGCTGCCTCCTCTTGCTCAAATTCTGCGGTTTCCTCGTCGTAGTCGCCTGCTTCGTCTGCGTCGTAGTCGTCTGCTAGTTCTTCGAGCCTGGTTGCTTCTGCTGCCAATTTGCTGTCTTCGGCGGCGCGATCGTACTTAGCAATATCTTTGATATCGATTTTCCAACCTGTCAGGCGGGCTGCGAGGCGGACATTCTGACCTTCTTTGCCAATGGCAAGACTCAGTTGGTCTTCAGCGACCAAAATGTGAGCTCTCCTGCCTTCTGGAGCAACTAAACGCACTTCATCTACTCTAGCGGGACTCAGAGCGTTAGCAATATAAGTTGCGGGGTCTGGAGACCAGCGGATCACGTCGATTTTTTCGCCGCGCAATTCGTTGACTACTACCTGAATCCGCGATCCCCGCGCTCCGATGCAGGCTCCTACAGGGTCTACGTCGCGATCGAGAGTATCAACTGCTATTTTAGTCCGGGGGCCGACGTGCCGGGATGGCGGATTTGCCTCCCTGGCTACGGCGACAATCCTCACCACCCCGTCTTCTATTTCTGGTACTTCGTTAGCAAACAGGTAAACCACCAAACCTGCGTCCGCTCTAGAAACAAGTAACTGCGGCCCACGAGTTGAGCCTTCGCCTACTTTTTTGAGATAAACCTTGAATGTAGCGTTTGCCCGGTAATTGTCGTTGGGCAACTGTTCGCGCTTAGGGAGTTCGGCATCTACTTCTGGCTGACCGAAGCTGCTGGTAACTGCTAAAATTACCGACTGCCTCTCAAACCTGAGCACTCTTGCTTGAAGAACGGTTTCTTCTAAATCTTTAAACTCTTCTTGAATCATTTTGCGCTGTTGGTCGCGCAGTTTTTGAGCGAGAACTTGTTTGGTCTGGATCGCGGCCATGCGACCAAATTCTTTTTGATTTGGTGTTACATCTACGAGCACGATGCTCCCCGGCTGAGCTTCCGTGGCTACTTCTTGCACTTCCGAAAGTGAGATTTCGTGATCGGGATTGATGACTTCTTCGACAATAGTTTTGTTGGCTAAAACGCGGAAACCTTCTTGTTCTGCGTCGAGTTCTACATCAAAGTTGTCGAAGTATTCTTCGCTGAAGTGATCGAGTTTTTGGGTACGGCGGTAGCGTTCGTATCCTTTGAGCAGGGCTTCTCGCAAGGCTGCTTGGACGGCGTGTTTGGGTAAATTGCGTTCTTTGCTAATGCCTTCGACCATTTCTTTTAGTCCGGGCAGGGGAACCATTGACATATAAAACTCTCCTTTTTTGCTGTGGTAATAAGTAACTGGTAATCGGTAATTGGTACTGGGAAATTCTCGAGAAAGAGTGATGACCAATGATTGATGAGTTACTGGATAGGATTAGGGAAGCTAGGTGCTGTAACAATTTATTTGTTGTTCCTCTTCAACCCGCTGCTACAGATGTGATTGTTAAAAATTAACTCGCAGCCAAGCGTTTTCAGCTTGCTGCGAGGCAATCTCAAAACTCAAATCGGGCGGGCACAGGGGCACCGCCCCTACAACTCAAAACTCAAAATTTCCCTTTACATCTCCTTTCCTTCGTCTAGTTCAACTTTGACAATCTGAGGGCGGGGAATTTTAACCTGTCGCCCTTTTTGATTGAGATAAACCGCTGTTTCATCCCGGCCCAGGAGTAGTCCTTTCCACTCTTTGATTCGCGAGTCGGGTTCGGTGGTTTTGGCTGTCACGGGGAAACCTTTAAAGGTAATAAATTCTCGATCGCTGCTGAGCAATCGGGATATTCCGGGACTGGAAATCTCTAGCACGTAGGCATCGGGTATGATGTCGGCTGCCTCTAACTCGGCATCGAGGGCTGTGCTCATGCGCTCGCAGTCGGCTAAACCAGTGTCTTGTTGGAGGTTGCGGATGTCTACCCGCAAGACGGGAGGATTTTGGTTGGTGTGAAACACTGCTCCCACTACTTCCAATCCCAGTGTTTCCGCAACGGGGGTAGCTAAGTCAATGATTTGTGGGATTAGGGGATGAGTCATATCGAATACTTAAGTTAAAACTCCTAAACTCGGACACGGCAAGGAAAAATTTGTTGTTGAGATTGCTTGGTTTTGAGGTGGTTTGATTAGGTGGCTGCGACTTTCGTCTTCAACTTTGGGACTTACCCAACATCCCAGCAGGGATCTCAAGCGGGGGGGTACCCCTACTAAATCAGTCCTCAACTTGCAAGTCAGACGCCCTGAGCTCTTTTCCTGCGACTAATGCAACAAAAAAAGTGGGCTTGACCCACTCCTAGGTAAAACAATTTCTTCCAAGAAGTTTGAGGACTTCTTCCGATCGAAGGCAGGCCTCAGTTCTCAGTTTAGCTCGATCGCCCGCCCGGTGACAAACCGATCGCCATCGGCGGACTGTCCGAGGGCAGAAGGGGAGAGATCACAGGGGGAATAAGGACGACTTCATCACAGTTTTGGAGTGGGGTGGGGCGTGTGGCAAATTCCTGGTTGATACCCAAGCGGGTGCGATCGATCTGAGAGGTTGCACCATTCTCGCTTAACAGGCTTTCCGGCCTGTTCCACAAAGAGTAGATTTTCTTGTGGAACAGGCCGGAAAGCCTGTTCCTAAAAAGCTTATTGACAATGGTGCAAGATGTGCGATCGATCCTAGAACAGGGGGGAAGTGGCACTCAGGCGTTCTAGGACTTGCGATACGGGAGTTGCTTTGGGAAATTCTAATTTCCCTTCGGACAAGCCCTCTGCTTCTTGATAGGCGGCCAAGAGTTTGACAGTGATGGTGATTGGTAGATTAGGATCGCGAATTAAATAACTTACAATTTTAATTGTTATTGTGGGATGGGCGTCCCGCCCGTCCTTTTTGGACGG
>NZ_JAUBOZ010000108.1:0-8421 GCF_036700475.1 Microcoleus sp. T2B6
GCTGCAATGAATGATGAATACATGATGCTTCTTCTCAAATCCTTTTGTCAAGGCTGATTGAGATGCTCTTACCCTGTCTAAGAAGTTTAGCTAAGTTATTAGCTTGACTCATCTCATTAGTAGAATCTTGTTCTGACATATACAAGGGAACAAGTGCTTCAGCAAGTGAGTATAAAGGGTCTTTATTAGAACCAAGACGGAAATATGTAAAAAGCCAATTTTTTTGTTTTGCTAATTCTGGTATGAGTCCCGCAAACACTAAAGAAGATTTTCCACTACCGGATGCACCTAATATCGGAATAAAATTGCGATTTTTAGTCGCCTCTACTAATTCTTGTATTTTAGTATCACGTCCATAGAATAATTCTGCATGATTGGATTCAAAGTAATCTAAACCCTGATACGGACAGGAAAGGTCGTCGTCTTGAGAAGTATCGGCAGGCGTGACTGGTGCAATCCTAACATCTTCATGGTAATAGTAGTTGTAGATATTGATAACTGCACTGCCAGTTGCTGAAGTAGCAGCAAATTGCGCTTTTCGGATATTTTGCTCGATATTGCTTTCAGTCACGCCTGCCTATCCCATCAAGTAAGATTATTTCTTCCGGTCTTCTGCTGGTGCGTTGTCATTGATGTGACTTATACTCGCATTTCCAGCCCCAGCAATGGCAGCAAATTTAACCTTACTAACAGTCTGATTAATAGCGGACATACCCCCTGATTGCTCTTTGAGTTGATTGAGCAAATCTTGAGCTAATTTCACCAGTTCTGCATCATCATTAGCTTTAGCGATTTCAACTTCAGCTTGCACTGTAGCTTTTCTGTCATCTCTGTCCGGTGTCTTTTCCAATTTGTTAACCGCCTCAACCAAGTCGCTATCTTGACCATGTTTCTTGGTTAAAGCCTTTTTAAGGCTTGTGTAAGCGGCTGTGAGCGCATCGGTTGCTAAATTTCCTGCAACTCCTAAAAAAATTGCTGAGGTGATCGGGTCCATAGTTTCTCCTTGATTATCTATGTTAGAGAAGTCTGATTACTTTTTACCTTCACTCCTGCGACAGCCTCACCCGGATGTTTTCCAGTTTATCATCTTCCCAAAGACATATCTATTTTCAGGACTTACCCACTCAGACCAAAGAAACCGGGTTTTTATGCGTTTCTGCGTCTTGTGACGAAGTTTTCTCGCAAAAACCCGGTTTCTGGCCACCCGTGCGTAAATCCCAAGCGGAGCGGTTATGCTGGAACGATCGCCTCTTGAAGATGGATAATATTTCCCTCGGAATTTAAGATATAAAACCATTCCCTCGGAATGATAGTTTGATTCAGTATTCTGAGATGATGGTTGAACTCTTCAATAGAGAATGTTTCTACATAAGTAACAGTTTTTGTATCGCAGGGTTTGAGGCGATCGTTTTCTCCAATGTAGCGACCCTCACCAACATAGCCTAAACTTGACAAAAGTTCTTCTACTTCTGGTTCGATGATGGGCATACTTAAGTCGTCATCTGGGTAATCGACAAAAACAGCAATTTTACCTGTTGCCGGAAATTCTAGTTCTGGAGAAGTCCAACCCTGTTTATAGTCCCAAACAATTGTACCTTTAGTCTTCATCTTCGCCTCCTGGGAAAATACACTGCCAAATGTTCTTCTGAAAGTGTTGAACGGCGACTAACTTCCGTCCTTTTGCTTCTTCTAAGCAACGTTTGCTTTTTTTCGGGTTACTGCTACAACGGATTCGGTTTGAGGACTCCCCATACGCTGGATTTCATCTTCAGGATCTTCGAGATAGCTAAGTGGGTTAGTTGTCATTGTCCGAACCTTCCTGCTGCTGTTGACGGGAGCAAAGTGCTTGATCGATCAGCTTGGCGACTATCCAAGAAACAGATCGCTCTTCTGAGGCTGCCCACGCCTCTAAAGCGACTTTCTTTTCTTTGGGGATGTATACCGCTATCAACTCCCGCTTGCGTTTTCCACCCACGAGTTCTTTTTCTTTTAATTCTATAGACATTGTATCTTCTATCTTGGATTTTACTTTGCTACTATATGCTATAGTAGCATATAGTATGAGCGCGCCAACAAAAATTTAATCCCTTGGTGACAGGAAGTGATGGAGAGAAAAGCATCGGGAGAATAGTTGGCTGGAAGTGCGATCGAATTCCTAAAGATATAGATATTGCATACGGATCGCCCCCACCCTCCAAACCCATCAAAAGCCCCCTATCCCCATTTGTCATCAAATCCTGACATTCGCTTCAACACTGATCCCCCAAACCTCTAATATGTCAAGATTCCCTGACAAAGTGATCCCCAAAATCACGAAAATGCGTATAACTACCCAGGATTGAGGCAAAAGACCCCTTGACCCGATCGCAACTTGTCTGCAACATTAAGTCATGACAAAGCGATCCCAAAGAAATGCTTGGATTAAGCAGCCCTGGGAGTCGAATAGCGCGTGTGCTGCCAGCACAGCGTTGCTAGCAGCACCGATCGCACTCACAAAATCGATCTTGTCAATCAAGAATCGACAGATAAAGCTTTATTTAGATCGAACGGTGCGCGCAGAAGCCAAAAAGTCAAAACCCCCGATCGCATGGGGAAAAAGACAAGCTAAAAACAAGCAAGGCTTCAAAGGTTGGAGATTTGGAAGCTCGATAATATGTGGATTTAAAAGAGTTTCTAACTCAAAAAGTCAACACATTTGTGTTGAAAGGAAAAATCTAACCCGCCATCCTAAATTAGTGGAGAACCAACTCATGGCCAAAGAACGCCCACCATTAGAAGAGATGACTTTGCGACAACTCCGCAGAGTTGCTAGCGAATGTGGAGTCTCTCGCTACAGCCGGATGCGGAAATCGCAACTTCTGGCATCAATTCAAGAAATTCAACGCACCAAATTTTCCTACAGCCCATCTCGCAAATTAGAGGCACAAGAAGCAGTGGAAGCAGCAAAGTTTGAACTCGGTCAAGAAGATAGAACAGGCGGTTCTTTGTCGTCTGTAGATGAAGGTTTAGCAGATTTGCCCAACGGCTACGGCGAAAGTCGGGTTGTTTTAATGCCCCGCGACCCAGAATGGGCCTACACTTACTGGGATATTCCTAACGATCGCAAAGAAGAATTGCGTCGCCAAGGAGGACAGCAACTGGCCCTGCGGATCTACGACGTTACAGATGTTAACCTCGACATTCAAAGCCCGCACAGCATTCAAGAATATCCCTGCGACGAATTGGCGCGGGAATGGTACGTGCCAATCCCCGTGAGCGATCGGGACTACGCGATCGACATCGGCTACCGCTGTGCAGATGGCCGCTGGCTGGTATTAGCTCGATCGGCCGAAGTCCGGGTTCCTCCCGTCTATCCCAGCGACTGGATTGAAGATCAATTCATCACCCTCGACTGGGAAGAAGAATTGCAGGGCAAAACCTTCGCGGAACTGGTTCCTCCGGCCAAGAAACTCGCAAAAGCAGTCAATGGCGGTGGTTACAGCACCAGCAACGCCATCTACGAACAAATCTTCGGCATGGCAGAATCTGCAGAAGCCCTGCGCGTAGCGGGTTCTGTCTTCGGTTCCATGCAGCACGTCGCCGGTTCTGTCCAGCAAGTCGGCATCCACGAACAAGCTCTCAGTTCCTACGTGTTCCCCTCCGGCGTCGGAATGTGGGCGGCTCCCACCATGTCCGGCCTCACCGCGTCGGGTGTCGGTATGTCCGGCCTCACCGCGTCGGGTGTCGGTATGTCCGGCCTCACCGCGTCGGGTGTCGGTATGTCCGGCCTCACCATGTCGGGTGTCGGTATGTCCGGTCTCACCATGTCCGGTTTCGGTATGTCGGGTGTCGGTATGTCGGGAGTTGGCTTCGCCGCCCCGATGCGCCCCCGCCAGTTCTGGTTAGTTGCTGATGCCGAACTGATCGTCTACGGCGCCACCGAACCCGACGCTACCGTCTACGTAGGCGGACAGCCGATTAAACTCAATCCTGACGGCACTTTCCGCTTCCAGATGTCTTTCCAAGACGGCTTAATCGACTATCCGATTTTTGCAGTAGCAGCAGACGGCGAACAAAACCGCGCCATCCACTTGAAATTCAACCGCGAAACCCCAGAACGGCGCACCAATACCAAGCAGGATGCTGTTGTGGAATGGTTGGGCTAATTGCAAAGGTCGATCGATCAACGGGCGATAATGCAGGTTTGTGCCAATTTTTTAACCATCACAAGGCATAGCCTCAGCCGACCCTGATTTGTTAAGGTTAATCCCAGACAACAACCCATAACACCCCCTATACACCGTTCTCCTGTTTTGAGGAGCGGTGTTTTTTGTATTTAGAAGGAAGAAGTTCGGCAACGGATTGTGTAACGGATGTAACGGATGTAAAGGATAGAAGGAAGAAGGAAGAAGGAAGAAGGAAGAAGGAAGAAGGAAGAATTATTTATTTAAATGTTCTCAATAGACTTGAATTGGATAAATCTTTGATAGAAGGATCAACCGCAGATTACAGGCAGATAAACACAGATAAACGCAGATAATCTCAAGATAGTTGATGATTTTTGTAATAGGTTTAATATCTATCTGTAGATAGATGTTGATTTAACTCGCCATCTAATTAGTTTAATCAAAATTTGCACTCTTCACTCAAGCATTATTAAGTAAGCTAAAGTTTACTTAAATTTTTATTGCACAAACTCGCTAAATCCAGCGAAACAAAAGAAAGCGAGTTATGAGAGAAAGAAGGCGATCGCACCGCCATTTCTCAAAAACAAATGCAAAAAATAAATTCCCCGCAGCAACGAAGCCAGAAGCGTCCCCGTCTTTTAGCCTTATTCGCTGTCACATTAGCGACAGTCTTACTTTTATTTATTCTGCCGGCACTGACTCAACAGCCAGTCGTGATTACCATGTTAATGCAAGGTCAAGACCTTGTTAACTGGAAACCCTTTGTCAAAGAATTTGAACAGAAAAACCCCGACATTCGCATCAACCTCATAGAAGGGCCTTTTGACAGCAACCTCATAGAAAATCTTTACACATCTGCCTTTCTTTTAGGCGAATCGCCCTACGACATCATCAACATGGATATTGTCTGGGTTCCCAAATTTGCAGCCGCAGGTTGGGTAAGCGATTTGACAGACAGAATTCCCCCCGAACAACTATCAAAATTCATCCAAGGTAACGTCGAAGGCGGGCGCTATCGGGGCAAACTTTACCGAATTCCCCACGCTTCCGATGCCGGAATGCTTTATTACCGCAAAGACATTTTAGAACAAGCGGGGATTCCAGCCCCGAAAACTTTTGAAGAGATGGTAAAAATCTCTCAAAACTTGCAAAAACAGGGAAAAGCAACTTGGGGTTATCTGTGGCAAGGTAAACAATACGAGGGAGTATCTGCGATGTTTGTCGAAGTGCTCTCCGGTTTTGGTGGCTTCTGGGCAAACCCTCAAACTTTTGAAGTTGGGTTAGATAAACCGGAGGCAATTAAAGCAGTGGAATTTCTCAAAAATACGATCGCCTCTGGCATTTCTCCTCCGGGTGTCACCACCTACGGCGAAGAAGAAACCCGGCTGTTGTTTCAAAATGGCAAAGCGCTGTTTTTGCGAAACTGGCCCTATGTTTGGAAGCTGGCAAATGCCGAAGGATCGAATGTTAGAGGTAAAATTGCGATCGAGCCAATGCTCAGCAGTATCGGCCAAACAGGCGGTTCCTGCTTGGGCGGCTGGGGCTGGGGAATTGCCAAAACCTCAAAACATCCAGAACAAGCGTGGAAAGCAATTCAGTACCTTACCAGCGAGGAAACCCAACGCAAATTTATTTTACAAACCGGTTTAGTTCCCAGTTACAAATCGCTGTTTACCAACAAAGAAATAGTCGCCAAATATCCCCACTACCCGCAACTGCTAAAAGTAGTGGAACGATCAGCTTTGCGCCCGCCCCTGGCACAATACGCTCAAGCTTCTGATATTTTGCAGCGCTATTTGAGTTCAGCTTTTACCGGGAGAATGAGTGCAGAACAAGCAATGAAAGCAGCCGCTAGCGAAACTCGTAATTTATTAGGCAGTTTGAAACAACCCCAAGCTTCGTAAATTTGACATCTTGCCTCTGTTAGAAACAGGCAAGATGCCTGTTCCACAAAGAGTTAGAAACAGGCAAGATGCCTGTTCCACAAAGAGTTAGAAACAGGCAAGATGCCTGTTCCACAAAGAGTTAGAAACAGGCAAGATGCCTGTTCCACAAAGAGTTAGGAACAGGCAAGATGCCTGTTCCACAAAGAGTTAGAAACAGGCAAGATGCCTGTTCCACAAAGAGTTAGGAACAGGTAAGATGCCTGTTCCACAAAAAAATAATTCAATTGTGAGGAGTAGGGGGTGGGCTTCTAGCCCGCCCCAAAATAAATTAAAGGTGAGAAATATGCAATTAGACAAGATGCGACAGCGCGAACAAAAAACCGGGTGGATATTAGTAGCACCAGCTTTGATAATTCTGATGCTAGTATTTGCTTACCCAATATTGCGCGCTTTTTGGCTGAGTTTATTCACCCAAAACCTCGGTACAGAATTAAAACTGGTTTTTTCCGGTTTTGCTAACTACAGTCGAATGTTAGGTGACGGGCGTTTCTGGCAAACTTTAGGCAACACCACAGTATTTACTGTCGCCTCGGTTGTGCTGGAATTAATTCTCGGTATGGGCATTGCCTTAGTCTTAAATCAATCTTTCGCAGGGCGCGGCATTGTTCGCACAATCTCCTTGCTACCTTGGGCGCTGCCGACTGCATTGATGGGAGTAGCTTGGGCGTGGATTTTTAACGATCAATACGGCGTAATTAACGATGTTTTGATGCGATTAGGATTGATTCAAAATAGCATTAGCTGGCTGGGAGATCCGACTTTGGCAATGATGGCAGTGATTACAGCGGATGTGTGGAAAACTACGCCCTTTGTCAGCTTGCTTTTGCTAGCGGGATTGCAATCGATTCCCGGTGATTTATACGAAGCACACGCGATTGACGGCGCTAGTAGCTGGCAGAGTTTCCGTCAAGTTACTGTGCCCCTGTTGATGCCCCAAATTGTGATTGCTATGCTGTTTCGATTTGCCCAAGCTTTCGGCATTTTTGACTTGATTCAGGTGATGACGGGAGGGGGGCCGGCGGGGGCAACTGAGACGGTTTCTATCTACATTTACAGCACGGTAATGAGGTATTTAGACTTTGGGTATGGGGCTGCTTTGGTGGTGTGTACTTTTTTGCTGTTAGTGGCAGCAGTTGCGATCGCCGCTTACCTGTTATCGAGAGCCCGCGCCAGTCAATTTTAGATTTGGGATTTTAGATTTTAGATTGGTACTGGTTAAGTTAGTTTGCGATCGCACACAGAGCCCAGAAACCGGGTTTCTTCGTAAATTTCTCGTGACTGTTCACAAAACTCATAGAAACCCGGTTTCTCGCCGCACAATCCTATTTCTTGAAACTCTTGTGGGGTGTCCAGGAAAGCCCGCCCAGAAAGTTAAATCTAAATGCAGAACAACTTAGCACGTTCCTTTAATTGGTATAAATTATGTCGATCGCCCGCGAACAACCCACCAAAAAAACCTTTGACATCCGGAAATTAATCTTGCCAATCTCAGCGATATTAGTCGTCGCATATTTCCTCGCACCTATTATCTGGCAGGTGCTAACTTCTTTCAAAGTAAATGCAGATATTTCTGCAATTCCCAACGTCTACATTCCCAAACGAATTACTTTCGAGCATTACCTGTCGCTGTTCCAGCGTCGCCCGTTTGCACTTTACATATTAAATAGCGCTTTTGTTTCCATTACTTCAACATTGCTGTGTTTAGCAGTAGGCGCTCCCGCAGCTTACGCTTTAGCCCGGTTGCGGCTGTGGAGCGAGAGAATCATCCTGGCAAGTGTGACGATTGTAACCCTATTTCCGGCGGTGCTGCTATTTTTGGGACTGCTGGAAATTGTCAAAGCTTTGGATTTAGGCAATAATTATTTAGCATTAATTATTCCTTACACTGCGATCAATCTGCCGCTGACAATTTTGGTGATGCGGAGTTTCTTTCAACAGTTGCCAAAAGATTTGGAAGATGCTGCTAAAGTTGACGGATACAACACTTTTCAAATGCTGTGGCAAATCGTGCTACCGATGACATTTCCCGCGTTAGTCACAACCGGAATTCTGACGTTTATTTCTGCTTGGAACGAGTTTATTTTTGCACTGACATTTATGACTCGCGAATCTCTAAAAACAATCCCCGTCGCCACGGCTCAACTCAGCGGCGCGTCAGTCTTTGAGATTCCTTACGGGCCGATCGCCGCAGCTACCGTTTTGGGAACTTTGCCCTTGGTTTTGCTGGTTTTGGTGTTCCAGCGGCGCATTGTTCAGGGTTTAACAGCCGGGGCGGTAAAAGGATAGTTTAGAACTCGTTCCTAGGCTCT
>NZ_JAUBOZ010000108.1:8521-23153 GCF_036700475.1 Microcoleus sp. T2B6
GCCTGGGAACCGATATCTAGAGGCTCTGCCTCGCTTTTTAAACAGGAAAATTGGAGGCAGAGCCTCCGGATATGCGTTACCAGGCAGAGCCTGGGAACGAGTCAACAATCAACAGTCAACAGTCAACACTTTAAAAATCATGGCAAAATTACAACTCAAAAATCTCAATAAAACCTACAACCCTATCGATTTGAGATTTTTGATTTTAGATGGAACTGGTTCCTAGGCTCTGCCTGGGAACCGATATCTAGAGGCTCTGCCTCGCTTTTTAAACAGGAAAATTGGAGGCAGAGCCTCCGGATATGCGTGACCAGGCAGAGCCTGGTAACGAGTCAAATCAACAGTCAACAGTCAACAGTCAACAGTCAACACTTTAAAATCATGGCAAAATTGCAACTCAAAAACCTCAATAAAACCTACAGCCCTAAAGTAGTTCCCGTAAAAGACATTAGTTTGGATGTCAGCGAAGGGGAATTTCTGACTTTGTTGGGGCCGTCGGGGTGTGGTAAATCTACGACGCTGCGATTAATTGCAGGGTTGGAACAGCCGACGAGAGGCGAGATTAGAATTGGCGATCGCGATGTCACTTATCTCAGGCCGGGCGATCGCGATATAGCAATGGTTTTTCAAAGTTACGCGCTGTATCCGCACATGACAGTATACGAGAATATGGCATCGAGCCTCAAACTTCGCAAAATCTCCTCCACTGAAATCAATCGGTTAGTGACGGAAGTTGCAACCTCCCTCGGATTGACGGAATTAATCGATCGCAAACCAGGAAAACTATCAGGCGGACAGCGGCAGCGAGTCGCCCTTGGCCGCGCATTAGTGCGCCAACCGGAAGTATTTTTGCTCGACGAACCTTTGAGCAATCTCGACGCATTATTACGAGAAAAAGTTAGGGCTGAACTCAAACAATTGTTTTCCTCTCAAAAAGCTCCTGTAGTTTACGTCACTCACGACCAAACCGAAGCAATGACGCTTTCTACAAAAGTCGCAGTTCTCAACAGCGGCAGCGTCCAGCAGCTAGATCCGCCACACTTAATTTATACTCGTCCGGCAAATCAGTTTGTAGCCGGTTTTGTGGGCAGCCCGCAAATGAATTTGCTAGTGCTTAAATGCCAGGGCAATTTTGCTGTGTTGGGGGATTTTCGAGTTCCACTCCCAAATATACCTACTGTGCCGCCAGAAATTGTGTTGGGAATTCGCCCGGAACACGTCGGCTTTGCAGATGTAGAGGCCGGCAATATGTCGGCCCCAGAGGCAATTAAAGGTGA
Source organism: Microcoleus sp. T2B6 (assembly GCF_036700475.1). Classification (NCBI taxonomy): domain Bacteria; kingdom Bacillati; phylum Cyanobacteriota; class Cyanophyceae; order Oscillatoriales; family Microcoleaceae; genus Microcoleus; species Microcoleus sp. T2B6. The sequence continues at coordinate 9,799 of NZ_JAUBOZ010000108.1, forward strand.
GGTTTTTTTAGTGGAAAACTTGGGAATGCAAAATTTAGTTAGCGTCCGAGTTAAAGGTGTGGAGTCAGTAACGGTGCGGGCTTTGCTGCCAAATGACCGCCACTGGAATTCTGAAATTGTAGAGCTGGTTTTTGGGCCTCAGTTGCTGCACTGGTTTGACGTGAAAACGGGCGATCGCTTGCAATAAGAATTTGCGCTGCAGAGCATGATTGATTAAAAATTCTCTAACCCTGTGCTGAAAAATATTGTTTTTACTTCTAACTAAGTTATGACTTTAGTTAGAGGTAGAACTCTTTGGCTGCTGTTAACGTGATAATCATGTGTGAAAAAACTAATTGGCTGACACATAGGTGGCGTGTTTACCAGATTTAATCGCTAACCTATAACTCTATTTATCTGGTTAATAGCAAGTTGAAGCTAAATTGGCTTCCCCTCGCGTTAGCTGCTGATTTTGGAGCCAGTCTATTAGATGAAAAAATGTTCAAAAATATCACCAATAAACTTAGGGAGTATGACCCAGATGAATTTGATTTCCACAGCCATTGCTCGCATCAGTTCCCTGCTTAAGGGCTTTCAAATCAAGAGTTTTTTGAGTGTTGTCCTAGTCGGTTTTCTGCTGCTAACAACAAATGTTGATTCCGGAAGCAGTAACAAAGGTTTTGGCGCGCAAGCCAGCTCAAAGGCTGATCTAAACAATCCTGAAAGACCCCAAACAACACGGGAATGGAGGCAAGAAGCTCGCGAAACCTCAGACTCTCCGGGCGAACGAGTTCAGAAGATTGGGCAAGAGGCAGGAGCAGCCGTGAAAGAAATGGGGGAGATGTACCAAGACACTGCTAAGAGAAGTGTCCGCGAATTAAAGGATAACTAGCTCCACCTAAAAAAATATAACACTGAGAAACCTGATTGCTTTAAGGGCGCAGCCAAGAGTTCTCGCCCTTCCGGGTTTCTGAACACCTGAAAAGTTTGACGTTTAAAATAGGTTGAGCTAGTTAAGCTGCTGTGCATCTAATTTGACAGTCAATTTTTCTACAATTATTGTGGGACGGGCATCCTGCCCGTCTCTGTATTCAATTTAGATGCGTAGCAGCTTAATACGACAGACGCAATCAAGTAGGCGATCATAAATAAACTAGAACAGACGCTCAAAAACCCAGTTTCTCAGGTGAAACTGGGTTTTTGAGTTGGAAGTCTTTTATGTTAAATTAAATCAAATTTGCGTTAAAAACCCGTTGATCAGACTCGGTGGTTAAAACTGAGATATTGCAGTAAGCTGAAGTGCATTTAAATTGTAGAGTCAAATTTAAGAAAAGTCTTGTGGGGTGGGCGTCTCGCCCGCCCAAAAAATACAATTTAGATGCCCAACAGCTTATTCTCTATCAGCATTTCAAGGGCACGCTAGAAACAACGGCCCACAATATAGAAGTTCCGCGTAATTCCTGATGAATAAACATCTTAACAGTCTTTGCTTGACCGGCCTGCTGTTCATCCTGCCTGTTTGTCCGGCCACAATTGCCCACGCTCAAATTCCCGAAACTTCGGATACTAATGCCAAGCAAACAAATCTCCTCAAAGATGAACTGTATTTTGGCTTAACAAAACCTGGAGGCGAGACCATTTCTGAATCCGAATGGCAGGAGTTTGTCAAGGCGGTTATTACCCCTCGCTTTCGGGAAGGGCTAACCGTATTAGAGGGCTCCGGGCAGTTTCTCAACAGTTCTGGAATTCGGATTAGAGAAAACTCTAAAATAGTTATTTTAATTTATGAAAGTAGTCCGGCCAAGAATCAAGCTATTCATGAAATTATCGAAATTTACAAGCGCACTTTCCAGCAAGAGTCAGTGCTGCGGGCAACCAGCGAAGTTAAGGTTTCTTTCTGATCCGGTCATCGAATCAGCGTATTTATGATATTATTTGTGGTAATCAAGGTCATACCCTCAAAGATAAGTAGGGTGCGGGTGCAAGCAAAATCATAATTTTTGGGTATCGATCGCACACTGCAAAAAATCGCTAGAAAAACCTGCCCGGGAGAAAACAAAAACATGATGAACGACGGCAACCAAAAAGCTGAAGCGCCTGAAAGCGAGGATGCACAAAATTTGTCCGGCATGGCGAAAGCTTTTATTGTGAGCATGGCTTGGTCTTACGCAGAGGCATTGGAGCGAATGAAACGATCGCGAAATCCACAGGAAGCCGCGCCGGAATCTCCGACAGAACAAGTCGAACCCGATACTGAAAAAAATTAATGAAAGACTATTAATGCGATCGATTTGCCAAACTATCTGGGAGTGCGATCGAACGCAATAGTCAATTAGCTGTTTTGAGTGAAGAACAATCTACTCAGAACAGCGAACTGTGCAGCTTAAGCCGAATTTGTATTGGATTTTACAATAAAAAAAACTGAAAGCCCCGTGACGCTTCAACAAGCTCAGGAAAAGCTTTAGTCGGGGGATGACAACTGCGTTGCAGGTTGGAACCGCAACCTATATCTATCCTTAAAAGGGATTTAAACTAAATAAAGTACGGTTTTACCGCTACAGTGTACAAAACAAATAACCAATTTTTAGATCGGTCTCATGTCTAATTCAAAAATGATTGGTAAAGCGATCGCAGGTGGCCTTTGCTTCGGCATCCTCGCCAGCTTCACCGCTTCACACGGCCCCGCATCCGCAGCAGCACCAATAATTGCCCAAGAAACAGCAGCCCCGGCCGCTAGCAGCATCGACCAGCAACTCCTAGGCCAATGGCAAGGCACAGTCGCCTCCGGTCAGTCTTTCACCTTCGTCTTTGCCCCAGAAGGCAAATTGTTTCTCATGGCGAAAGGCCCCGACGGAGCCGCCCGCGCCAAAGAAATGAGGTACAAAGTTAATCTCGGTGAAAAACCGATGCACATTGATGTCGGCCTCAGCAGCACAGAAACCGTTCAGACTGTTTTTGAATTGACTCCCGAAGGTCAAATGCGGCTTCAGTTGCAAGGCACTAATCCCGGACAGGCCAGACCTAATTCCTTAAACGAGCAGGCAACCGTGTTTAAAAAGGTCTCCGAGGCCACTGCACTGCCTGCTGACACTCAAATCATCGGTTTTTGAGGAAAATTGCAGGCAGAAGGCACTTATCGCAATTGTCAATTATTGAGTCAGGTACTGATTGGGATTTTCGATTTTCGATTTTCGATTGGGGAATTGGTAAGAAAGCCGGCGAGTACCTCACCTGATTGAGAGCCGCTATCTATAACTAGCCCTGAGTTTTCAGATTGCCACGCTTCGCGAGGATCGAAGCAATCTTAAAACTTTCCCCGTGCCTTCTGCCTTCCACAGGCCCTGCTACAATCCACTTAATCTCCATTTAACTGCCATAGACCTCCATGAGTGAAACCGTTCTAGAAGTTCGCAACCTGCGGGTTCAATTTCAATCTACAGACGCAGGCGATGCGTCTGCAACCGTCAAAGCGGTTGACGGCATTTCGTTTGAGGTCAAGCGAGGGCAAACTCTGGGCATCGTGGGAGAGTCGGGGTCGGGAAAATCGGTAACATCCCTGGCGGTTATGGGTTTGCTGTCGAGTTCGTCAACGAAAATCGATGGCGAAATTTGGTTTTATTCGACAAAAGACGGCGCTAGCAATGGGCCTGTGAATCTGCTGGAAATGCCGGACAGGGAAAAACAAACATACCGGGGCAGCCAGATTGCGACGATTTTTCAAGAGCCGATGAGTTCGCTAAATCCCGTTTATACGATCGGATTTCAACTCACAGAAGCCATTTGTTTGCACCAACAGGTGTCGCAGACAGAAGCGCGGCGCCAAGCTGCTTCTCTGCTGCAAGAGGTGAAGCTGCTACCGGGCGACGATGAGCTCAGGCAGCGGTGTTTGGCTTTGCGGCAAGAAGCGGTTCGGGAGGACGATCGCGATTTGATGCAGCTCGTCAACGGCCAAAAACAAGCTATGCTCGATCGCTATCCCCACGAACTCTCAGGCGGTCAAATCCAGCGCGTGATGATTGCAATGGCCATTTCTTGCAATCCAACTTTATTAATTGCTGATGAACCTACCACGGCTTTGGACGTAACCGTGCAGGCAACAATCTTAGCTTTGCTGCGGGAGTTGCGCGACTCTAGAGGCATGGCAATGATTTTTATTACCCACGATTTGGGCGTCATTGCTGAAATTGGCGATACGGTGGCGGTGATGTACCGAGGCAAGATTGTTGAGTGCGGTGCGATCGAACAAATTTTCAGCAATCCCCAACATCCTTACACAAAAGGTCTGTTAGCTTGCCGCCCAACTCTCGATCGGCAAAGGCGCCGCTTGCCGACAGTTTCCGATTTTATGGATGTCACCACAAATGCTAGCGGCGAATTAGTAATTGTCGAAAAAAATGCCGATTTAGACGGCGACAACAGCGGGGGAAATTCCGCTTTTGCAACAGGAAAACCGCCTCGGTTGCCGCATATTTCGGGCCCTTTGCTAGCTGTTAATAACTTGCGCGTCGGTTTTCCCGTGCAGGGAATGTTTGGCGAAACTAAACGCTTGTTTATGGCGGTAAACGATATTTCTTTTGAGGTTTACCCGGGCGAGACTTTGGGTTTGGTGGGCGAGTCTGGCTGCGGCAAATCAACTTTGGCTAGGGCTTTGCTGCAATTAATTCCGGTGGCCAGTGGTAAAGTGTTTTTTGAAGGTCAAGAAATTACGCCTCCTGCGAGAAGTAGCTCGGCATCGCAGTGGATGGCTAATTATCGGATGAAAAAAGAGTACGATCGCAAATTGCGGTGGCTGCGGCGGGATCTGCAAATTATTTTTCAAGACCCTTTTAGTTCTCTCGATCCGCGCCTAAATGTTGGGGATGCGGTGATGGAACCGATGGTAATTCACCGCTTTGGTAAGAACCCCAAAGAACAGCGCGATCGCGCGGCTTATTTGTTGGAGAGAGTGGGTTTAAATCCCGATTTTATGCGGCGCTACCCTCACGAGTTTTCGGGCGGACAGCGGCAGCGAATTTGTATTGCTAGAGCTTTGGCTTTGAATCCTAAGTTTATTATTTGCGATGAGTCGGTTTCGGCATTAGATGTGTCGGTGCAGGCGCAAGTTTTAAATTTGCTGAAGGAGTTGCAAACAGAGTTTGGACTGACTTATATTTTTATTTCTCACGATTTGAGCGTGGTCAAGTTTATGAGCGATCGCGCGATCGTCATGAACAAAGGTAAAATCGAGGAAATTGGCACTGCTGAGCGCATTTACCGCCAACCCCAGCAAGCTTACACGCGGCAACTCATAGCTTCTATTCCTGCGGGGAATTTGGAGCGAATTCGGCAACAGCAATTAGGCCGCAAATCTGCTTTGGGTGCTGTGGCGCCTTGGCCCCCATCGCCTGCTGATGAATCACAACAAAATTGATATCTAGTGTTTTAAACTCGTATCAATTACCAATTGGCCGTTACCAATTACTAATTAGCCCTTACGCGCGAAAATAGGAGTGCAACGAAAAAATGCTACCAATATTTTTGTCATTTTATCTTCAGAAATCCGCAGTTTATCTTTATTTTAACTTCATAATTTATTGTCAAATTCAACCTGCTTGAACTTGACTAATATTCCGGGTTGTTCAACCCACAGCCAGCGCGCTCCACGCAGTATTTTCCTACATCAAACCCGGTCATTCCTGGACGATAAAAGTGGTATAACACGCTACTCTAACGCGGTAAGCTGCTTCAGCAGAACCCTACATAATTAGGTTCTGCGTCCAGGATTAGCTAGATTAGGCCAAATGTCCAATGACTAACAGCAATATGTAGCGTAGTATTATAGATAAACTCTCTCTATGAGTCGGAAAAATTAGAAAATGCCCACCCCAGCTAAAAAGAGATTGCTCGCTAATTCCGTAAATACACTTAATTATATGGTCGGTTTGCGTAGATTTACGCAAATTTTAAAACGCTAGATTTCGCAAGCTAGGAAAGTTTAACAATATTTAAACAGCTTTATTGTAATTTTGGCTCACCACACGTAAAACGGGATCAAAAGTAAAAAAATGAAATCTTCTGTTCGTATCGAAGAATCAAAAAGCACTAAATTCTCGAACTTACTGCACGTGTTGTGGACAAAAATTACGGCAGCAGTCACCAGAATAGAAAAGGCAGAAGGCAGCAAGGAGTATGAAAAAAAAATTAGCCTAGCGACGATCGCCCCTGGCAGTGTATTCTCAATTTTGATAATTGTACTGCTTGTCTTAAACGGGTGGCTCGTAGCTGGCAGCGCTGATAATTTCTACGATAGCCCACTCGCCCTGGGATTTTTGGGAATAGCCAATATTGTCTTTTTGGGGGTATCGGGGCGCTCAAAAGCTTCTGCTGTCGCAGCCCAAAACGATCGTCCATCCAGCGAACCCAACGGGGGCGATCGCTTTTTTAGCCTCTCGCTAGATATGCTGTGCGTCATTGGTTTTGATGGTTATGTAAAACGCATCAACCCAGCAGCAGAAAAAATCCTCGGCTATTCCGAAGCCGAAATGATTGGCCAACTCTTCATTGAATTCGTGCATCCAGACGATCGCGAAGCTACTATAAAACAAGCTGAAAGTATTGCTGCCGGGAATAATACCGTTGGGTTTGAAAATCGCTGGCAGTGTCGAAACGGGTCTTACAAGTGGGTAGCCTGGACAGTTAGCCCTTTCTGCGAGGAAGAATTGATGTATGGTATCGGCCGCGAAATTACCGATCCCAAACTCGCCCAACAGTCCCTCCAGCAAAGCAATTCTATTTTGCGATCGGTGATTGAAAGTACGCCGGATGTCATTTTTGTCAAGGACATTCAAGGTCGCTACACGATCGCTAACTCCGTTGCTGCTGACTGGCTCTCAACATCGGTGGAGGCAATGATCGGCAGCGACGATACAAATTTATTTCCCCCAGAAATAGCCCAGCAAATTATCGAAGCAGACCGCAGGATCGTGACAGCGGGAGAATATTTAAATTATGAAGAAATTGTACCCAAAAATGGCAAAGATCGGACGCTACTAACAACAAAATGCCCTTGGAAAGACGCCGAAGGAAATATTATCGGCGTAGTTGGCGTATCTCGCGACATCAGCGATCGCAAAGAAATAGAAGCAGCGGTACTAGAGAGCAACATCCTGTTTGAAAACGTAATCGAAAGTACAGGCGACAGCATTTTTGTCAAAGATACTCAGAGTCGGTACCTATTGCTCAATTCTACGGCTGCGGGCATTATTGGCTTGCCAAAATCAGAAATTATTGGCAAAAAAGATGCAGAATTATTTCCGCCGGAGATTGCAGATATGCTGGTGGAAAATGACCGCCGGATATTGCAATCTGGTATTGAGGAAACGAGCGAGGAAGTAGTAAAAGATAGCGAGGGCAACATCCTGAGAGTTCTTTCTACCAAAAGTCCTTTGCGCGATCGAGCTGGAAACATCACGGGTGTAGTGGGAGTTGCTCGCGATATTAGCGATCGCAAAAAAGCAGAAGCAGCGCTGCAAGAAAGCCAGCGTTTTATCGAACAAATTGCCAATGCTACTCCGAATATTCTCTATCTATACGACGAGATCGAGCAGCGAAATGTGTACAACAACCGCGAAATCACTGTCGCGCTGGGCTATACCGTCGAAGAAGTTCAAAAAATGGGCAGCAGTCTGTTGCCGACCATTATCCACCCTGATGATTTAGCTAAATTTCCCGAATATTTGCAGCAATTGGAAACTGCTCCCGACGGCGAAGTTGGTGAGTACGAATACCGGGTGCGCGACAAAAATGGCTGTTGGCGCTGGCTAGTCAGCCGGGAAATTGTGTTTAGCAGAACAGAGGTGGGAAAAATTAAGCAGCGTCTCGGTGCTGCTACCGACATTACAGAGCGCAAAATAGCAGAACAAGCTTTAGCAGAACAATTAAAACTTTCTTTATTCACAGCAGATGTGGGAATTGGTCTAACTCAAAACCAGACTTTGCTTGCAACTTTGCAATATTGCGCCGATGCAGTTGTGCGCCATTTGGATGTTGCCTTTGCTCGGATTTGGACGTTGAATGAAGAGGAAAATGTATTGCAACTGCAAGCAAGCGCGGGGATATATACTCACATTGACGGCGCTCACAGCCGCATTCCTGTCGGCGAGTTCAAGATTGGTTTAATCGCCCTGGAGCGACAACCTCACATCACTAATTCTGTGCAAGAAGATCCTCGCATTAAGGACAAAAAATGGGCGGCCCGAGAAGGAATGGTGGCTTTTGCTGGATATCCGCTAATTGTTGACAATCAGTTGCTGGGAGTAATCGCGATGTTTGCTCGCCAGGAGTTGAACGAATCAACGCTGATTGCTTTGGCCTCAAGTGCCGATGCGATCGCCCTGGGGATTAAGCGCAAACAAACAGAAGAAGCTCTCGCCACACAAAAGCAAACTTTGAGGGCAATTATTGACAACGCTCCGATCTGGGTATGGCTGACCAATGCTAGCGGGCGGATGTTATTAATTAACAAAACTTTCTGCGAAGATGTGGCTATACCTGAATCAAGATTTTTAGCAGCGTCTCACTATTCCGAAGTTTTGGGATTAGAAGCATCGGCTAAGTGCATGAAATCTGACGTGCAAGCGTGGAGCCAAAATATTCCATGTTATACTGAAGAAGTGATACAGCTTGCTGATGGTAAAGAACATTATTTGGAGACAATTAAAACTAAGGTCAAAGATGATTGTGGTAACGCGATCGGCTTAATCGGTTTGGGTTTGGACGTTACAAAACAAAAAGAAGCTCAAAGACAGTTGCAAAAGTCGGAAGCGAGATTCCGCAAATTAGCTGAGCAGGAAGCGCTGCTGAACCAGCTAGCTAGCAATATCCGCCAATCTCTGGATTTAGATACTATTTTGGCGACAACTGTGCAGCAAATTCGCGACTTGCTCCTGCTCGATCGCTGTCAGTTTATCTGGTATTTACCCGACGCTTCGCCGCCGGTTTGGAATGTGAGATACGAGGCAAAGAATGCCGATTTGCCCTCGCGTTTGGGTTTATATCCTGTCGAGCCAACTGCTTCTATCGCTGAGCGGATTAGCAATTTAGAAATAATTCAGATCGACGATGTTGAGGCATTAACCGATCCAGCCGAACGGGAATTTTTAATGTCTGTAGGGCTCAATTCTCTGCTGGACATTCCCCTTCAAACACAGTCGGGTCAAATTGGCGCGATCCTCTGCGGTGCTTGCAGCGGGGTGCGGCTGTGGAGAGACGAAGAAGTGGAACTGTTAATGGCAGTAGGAACTCAATTGGCGATCGCCATTAATCAAGCCGAACTTTACGAAAAATCTCGCCTCGCCGCCGCCGAATCAAAAGCAGCAGCAATGCAGCAAAAATTGCTCAACCAGCTAGGCAGTCAAATCCGCGCTTCTCTAGATTTAGATACTATCTTGGCAACAACTGTGCGGCAAATTCGCGACTTGCTGCAACTCGATCGCTGCCTGTTTATGTGGTATACGCCCGATGCCGAGACGCCCGCTTGGGATATCGTCCATGAAGCTAAAAATGATGACTTGCTCTCGCTTTTGGGTTATTACCCTGCTGAGGTAACGGGGACGCTGGCGCAAAAGATAGCTAATTTGGAAATGTATCAAATAGATGATGTGGCAACTTTCAGCGATCCAGTAGAAAGGGAATTCTTTTTGCAGGTGGGTTACAAGTCTGTCTTGGATTTTCCGGTTAAGAGTGCAGGGGGTTTAACTGGAGTTGTTGGCTGCACTTCTTGCCGCGAGGTGCACAGGTGGACCAAAGACGAAGTGGAGTTGCTATCGGCAATTTGCGATCAATTGTCGATCGCCATCAGTCAAGCGGAACTCTACACTAAAAGCGTTGATTCAGCCCGGATAGCGCAAGAACAAGCAGCCAAACTCGAAGTAACTCTGTGCGAACTTAAGCTTGCTCAAACTCAGCTCGTGCAGGCCGAAAAAATGTCGAGTCTCGGTCAGATGGTAGCAGGAATTGCCCACGAAATCAATAACCCGGTCAGCTTTATCTTCGGCAATCTTACCTACACAGAAGAATACACCAGGAGCCTGATGAAACTGCTGCAAATGTATCGAGATGAATACCCGGAACCTTCTCCAGCGATTCAGGAAGAAATAGAAGTTTTAGAGCTGGATTTTGTGCTAGAGGACTTGCCCAAAATGCTGTCTTCTATGCAGGTGGGAGCTACTCGCATCCGGGATATCGTGCGGAGTTTGCGGAATTTCTCTCGCCTTGATGAATCTGACATGAAAAAGGTTAACATTCACGAAGGCATCGACAGCACATTGATGATTTTAGAACACCGTCTGAAAGTTCAGCCAGATCGCCCCGCAATTCAACTCGTTAAAGAATACGGACAATTGCCACTGGTGGAGTGCTACGCTGGACTGTTGAATCAGGTGTTTATGAATATTATCGCTAACGCTATTGACGTTTTACAAGAATCGCTTGAAAATCCGGGAATTATCCGCATTCGTACAGAGGTAAAAGGTAGTCTCGCTGTGATTAGAATTTCTGATAACGGTGCAGGTATGACCGCTCAAGTCAAGCAGCGGATATTTGACCCGTTCTATACTACAAAACGGGTCGGTTCGGGAACGGGGATGGGTTTAGCGATTTCCCATTCAATTATTGTCGAAAAACATAAAGGTGAAATTAAGTGTTTCTCGGTGGTGGGAAAAGGCACTGAATTTACAATCGAAATTCCGATTAAAAGGACAGAAACTTAAATGGGTTTATCGGCAAACTTACTAAGTTGCGTCAATTGGAAAAACCACAAATTTTTGTAGTAACCTTAAGACTGACGCACCCTACAGGCTACACACAGAGAAAAGTTATTTTACCAGAAATTTGTCTGCTGCGTATTGCCCACCCTCCAACTAAAATTGATATGATATTAAAAATCTAAAATCTAAAATCTAAAATCTAAAATGGCATTACCTCCCGGCAGTTTTGGTTTACCCCTAATTGGCGATACTATCAACTTTTTGCAAGATTCCCAATTTGCCAAAAAACGCCACCAGCAGTACGGGCCCCTTTTCAAAACCAGCATTTTCGGACAGCCTACCGTGTTTGTGTGTGGCCAAGAGGCTAATTTGTTTGTTTTAAGCAATGAAAACCAATATTTTGCTGTGACTTGGCCTGCCAGCACGAAAGCGCTTTTAGGGCCACTTTCCTTGGCGTTGCAAACGGGTGCTAACCACCAAAATCGCCGCAAGTTGTTGTACCAAGCGTTTCAGCCGCGAGCTCTGGCAGGCTACATCGGCGAGATGGAAGATATCACTCAGCGCTATTTTGAAAAATGGGCCAGAATGGAAACCATGACTTGGTATCCCGAACTGAGGAATTATACTTTTGATGTTGCGGGTAAGTTGTTAGTAGGGATTGATAATGGTTCGGAAACGGCGCTAGGACATTATTTTGAAACGTGGTGCAATGGTTTATTTTCGATTCCTTTAGATGTGCCTTGGAGTCAGTTTGGCAAGGCGAAAAAGTGCCGAAAGCTGCTGTTGGCAGAACTTGAAAAGATTATTATAGATCGCCAGCAAGGAACCCCTAGCGACAAGGATGCTTTGAGTTTGCTGATTTCGGCTCGCGATGACGAGGGAAATAGTTTGAGTTTGGAGGAGTTGAAAGATCAAGTGCTGTTGCTGTTGTTTGCGGGACACGAAACTTTAACTTCGGCGATCGCCTCTTTTTGTCTTCTCCTAGCTCAACATCCCGATGTGATGGCAAAAGTCCGCGCCGAACAGCAGCAGTTCCCCGCTACGGAACCGCTAACATTGGAACAGCTCAAAGAAATGACTTATTTAGAGCAGGTTATGCGAGAAGTGCTGCGGTTGGTTCCGCCAGTGGGAGGCGGCTTTCGGCAGGTAATTAATGCTTGCGAGTTCGGCGGCTACGAAATTCCCAAGGGTTGGATGGTACTTTATCAAATCAATCAGACGCATCAGGATAGCGCCGTTTATCCCGAACCCGATCGATTCGACCCCGATCGATTTAGCTCGGATCGATCGGCTAAACCTTTCAGCTACGTGCCCTTTGGTGGAGGTTTGCGAGAATGTTTGGGCAAAGAATTTGCCCGGTTAGAGATGAAGTTGTTTGCGGCAAAGATTGTTCGGGAGTTTGAATGGGAGCTTTTACCGGATCAAGATTTGAATTTAATCCGAGTACCGACTCCGCATCCCCGCGACGGTTTGCGAGTGAAATTTCGGCGGAAAAATTCTTAAGAACAGGCTTTCCGGCCTGTTCCACAATCGGGTAAATTTTATTGTGGGGCGTTGCTCTGAGCAACGCCCTGAAAGCCACAAAATGCCTGTTCCATAATCGGATAAATTTTATTGTGGGGAGTAGGGGTTGGGCTTCTAGCCCGCCCTGAAAGCCTTATTGATAATCGTGCAAGAACTCAATCTCAACTGAAATTTTGCACCATTATCAATAAGCTTTTTATGAACAGGCAAGATGCCTGTTCCACAAAGAGTTAATTTTATTGTGGAACAGGCCGAAAAGCCTGTTCTTGATAATGGTGCAAGAGCTCAATCTCAATCAACATCCAATTGCATCGGCCCCAAATACTTAGTTAAATAAGGAGAAAAAACCTCATAAATCAGAGTCAAGGGCTTACCATGATGCCAAAACAAATAGTGTCGCCCCCAAAAAGGCCCCGACTGTTCAAAAGCTGACTCCAAAGCCACCGAATTACCGCAATAAATGCCCTGCACATCGCGATACAATTCTGTCCGCAGCCGCGCTAAACTAGCCCAAATTGGCAAAGATTTATTTTGTAAATATTCGTCTACGTGGCTCGCTTCCCACCAAGAAGTAGCATAGGCCAAGCGCTGTCCCGAAGCAGTCCGCAGCCACACTTGTCGCCGCAGGCGCGGCCCCGGAACCGCGACAATTTGCTCTGGTGCGCCGTCTGCGTCTTCACCCACTAAAGACATATCGATCACATCTACTTCTGTGGGTTCCCCTGTCAGCAGTTGCAGGTGACGGGTGGGAGAACCGTCGCCCAGGAGCAGTATTTGCCACGCCGGTGCGAGCTTGGTGTGGGGCAAACCCTTCTGTACTGCGTCTTCGGCTCCTTGCCACAGGGGGTTGAGAGCGTGCCAGGTGCGGCTGTTTTTGGGTGTAAATGTTGCAGTCAAGGGTCTTTACAAAACTTAATTTTTTGTTTATTATAACGCTTCTGCAATCTACAATTTAAATCTGTTTAGAAACGGGCTCTTCGGCCCGTTCCACAATAAAATTGAGTGTGTGTGGAACAGGCATCTTGCCTGTTGTTGAATAAAATTGAGTGTGTGTGGAACAGGCATCTTGCCTGTTGTTGAATAAAATTGAGTGTGTGTGGAACAGGC
>NZ_JAUBOZ010000108.1:23253-25762 GCF_036700475.1 Microcoleus sp. T2B6
TGAGTGTGTGTGGAACAGGCATCTTGCCTGTTGTTGAATAAAATTGAGTGTGTGTGGAACAGGCATCTTGCCTGTTGCTAAGCGAGAATGGTGCAACATCTCAGTTAAATCCGTTACCCAATCTGTTGCCGAACTTCCCTCTGCTATATGTTAAGAATAACTGAAATAAAACTCCCCCTAGATCATCCTCAAGATGCGATCGCCGATGCCCTTCTCAAAAAGCTGCAAATTCCCCCCGAAGAATTGCTCGGCTATTCCATCTTCAAGCGCAGCTACGATGCTCGTAAAAAAGCAGAAATCCTCCTTGTCTATATTGTGGATGTAGAGACGGCACAGGAAAAGCAACTTCTTCAACGCTTCAAAAAAGATCCTCATGTAATGGTGACGCCAGACACGAGTTATCGCTTTGTAGCCAAAGCCCCCAGCAATTTGACGATTCGCCCCATTGTGATTGGTACAGGGCCGTGCGGTATGTTTGCAGGTCTGATGCTGGCACAAATGGGGTTTCGTCCCATCCTTTTAGAACGCGGAAAAGCAGTGCGCGATCGCACGGTTGATACCTTTGGATTTTGGAAGAAAAAAGCAGAATTTAACCCAGAATCTAACGCCCAGTTTGGCGAAGGTGGTGCGGGTACTTTTTCCGATGGCAAACTCTACAGCCAAGTTAAAGATCCTCAGCATTATGGACGCAAGGTGCTGGCGGAACTTGTGAATGCGGGAGCTTCACCGGAAATTTTATATATTAATAAACCGCATATTGGCACGTTCAAACTGGTGGGAATTGTCCAAAGTATTCGCGCCCAAATTGAATCATTAGGCGGAGAAATTCGGTTTCAAACTCGTGTAGAAGATATCCACATCGAAAATGGAAAAGTGCAGGGACTTACCCTCGCCAGTGGAGAATATATTGCTAGTAATTATATAGTTCTGGCGGTGGGACACAGCGCCCGCGATACTTTTGAAATGTTGTTTTCGCGCGGGGTTTACATCGAGGCTAAACCTTTTTCCATTGGTTTTCGGGTGGAACATCCGCAGACTACGATCGATCGCTGTCGTTTTGGCGATCGCGCGGGCCATAAGCTTTTGGGTGCCGCCGATTACAAACTGGTTCACCATTGCCAAAACAATCGTTCTGTGTATAGTTTCTGTATGTGTCCCGGTGGTTTGGTAGTGGCGGCTGCGTCAGAACCGGGGCGACTTGTTACTAATGGGATGAGTCAATATTCTCGCAATGAACGCAATGCTAACAGCGGGATTGTGGTGGGTATCACGCCGGAGGATTATCCCGGTCATCCCTTAGCAGGAATTGAGTTTCAGCGTCGCCTAGAAGAACGGGCATTTGAGTTAGGAGGTGGCACTTACAACGCCCCTGGGCAGCTTGTGGGTGATTTTTTGGCGAATCGCCCTTCCACGGCGCTAGGCAGTGTGCAGCCGTCTTATACGCCGGGAGTTGTGATGACTGATTTGAGCGAAAGTTTGCCAGATTATGCGATCGCAGCTATCCGCGAAGCACTTCCGGCTTTTGACAAACAGATTAAAGGATTTGCGATGGATGATGCGGTTTTGACTGGGGTGGAAACGCGCACTTCTTCACCAATTCGGATTAAACGCAAGGAAGATTATCAGAGTTTGAATACAGAAGGCCTTTATCCTGCTGGGGAAGGTGCAGGATATGCGGGTGGAATCCTGTCGGCGGGGATTGATGGGATTAAGGTGGCGGAGGCGGTTGCTTTGAGCATATTGCGATCTGTAAATCACAAAGTTTGAGGCTGGATCAACCAACTGCAAATTCGGTGTATTGTCGGACATGAGGTGCATGATAGGCTAGCACAATTTCCTGGGATGGGACACCTCGTGCTACTAACTGATCGGCGATCGCTTCTTCAGTCCCGTCATGCTGCACCCAAATTTTCCCATCTTTAATATCTACATGAATCACACAGCCATAAATCCGAGTGCTACCGTTTTTCCAACCCACATTTACAAGTTGATAGCGATCCTTTACCAGATCGAAAATCGTCTCGCTGGAAACTGGATCGCTAGGCGATCGTCGCTGGGATCGCTCAGTTAGCAACTCCTGAATATATTGACGATACAAACTTACTTTATCCATTGAGAAATCTCCTCTTTTTCGGTATCGTAAACTAAAAGCGGAATTTGATTGCGTTCAATCACCCTTTGAATAAATGAGTATTTGAAAAATCTTTTGTAAATATCTAATGGAATTGCCAAGTAAAGAGTTCTATCGGGATCGTCATCTTCTAATGCAATCCGATAGTTAATAAATTGTCCCACTGCGGTATGAAATTCTGAAATCGTCGAGGGTGCCAAAAACGTTTTGATTTCAACCGCAATTTTTTCATTATCCTTTGTCGCTGCTAATAACTGTTCTGCACCCAGATCGATATAAAAATCAACAAATCCCAGATCGATAAGCTGTTGTGCATTTAAAACGCATATTGGTATAATATAACATAATGATATTCAGAAAAAGTTAATGCCTGCTAAA
>NZ_JAUBOZ010000109.1:0-5379 GCF_036700475.1 Microcoleus sp. T2B6
TCAGACGTATCTGATGAGTGTGCTATATTCAGATTTTCGCCGATTGTCGGGGATTGTCTGAATTAAAAGTATCAGTGACATATCTGGTAGCAGTGACTGTTCGCAAGCTGATACTCATGCTATTTTCGATTTTCG
Organism: Microcoleus sp. T2B6; assembly: GCF_036700475.1. NCBI lineage: Bacteria > Bacillati > Cyanobacteriota > Cyanophyceae > Oscillatoriales > Microcoleaceae > Microcoleus > Microcoleus sp. T2B6. The sequence continues at coordinate 136 of NZ_JAUBOZ010000109.1, forward strand.
ATGCAAAATCACTGATTTTATGGGCGTTGCATAATTGCGGGATGATTTTGATTGTTTTGTGGGATGGGCGTCCCGCCCGTCCGCTTTATTTTCAAAGCAGGCGGGACGCGTACCCCACAAGAATCATCCTCAAATTGTGCAATGCCATTTTAGGAGGGTTTTGATCACGAGTTTACAGTTGGATTCTTTCTTTTAACTGGGACTGAGGTTAACTAATCTGTTTACTCAACTGATGACTAAAAGGACACAACTAATGTTGTGTCCCTACGGAATTTTGCCAAATCTTGCTTTGAGACAGTCATTAGTCATCAGTTATTAATCAACCAATAACTCATGACTAACCACTAATCAGTTGTACTAACGTGGTCGATTCTCTCTAATTGCCAGAGAATTTGGTTGCCTTCGCGCCGCACCCGCGAAACTACCCAATTTCGCCAAACCCAGTTGTCTCCACGACTGGTGACAGCGCTGGCATTTACATCCATCAAATCAGCCAGTTCAGAACTGGTAATCAAGTAGCCTTTCGTCGCAACCTCGTCGGCGATGTGCAAGGTTTCGATCAGATTGCGGAGGTCCTGAACCCTCACCTCGCGGGGCAAGTTCTCCAGGGTATCGGCAGTTGAATCCATCATGGTAGAGTTGGAGATCGGAAGGTCAGAAGTTATGACATAGGATTCTATCGTTTTGTTACCAGTTGCGTCCGTTTCTTCCGAAACAATTGTGTTGTCAAAGCGTAGGGGCGGTGCCCCCGTGCCCGCCCCGGCCTCGCCTACAGTTGGTTTCTGCTGTTGCAGTTGGGGAGTGAGATTGTGCGAGAAGCTGCGGGCGATTTCATCGCATCTGTCGTTGTAGAAGTCGCCGGAGTGGCCGCGGACGTGTTCCCACTGGATTTGTCGGGAATTCAGCTTGTCTAGCAGATGCCAGAGGTCTTGGTTGACAACATCTTTGCCCGTTGAAGTTTTCCAGCCTTTATTTTTCCAGCCTTGAATCCATTTGGTGATGCCGTTTTTAACGTATTCGCTGTCGGTGTAAACGGTGACAGGTTCGGTTTGACCGGAACGGGCAAAAAATTCCAGCGCAGCGACGGCAGCTTGCATTTCCATGCGGTTGTTAGTAGTTTGGGGGTCTGCACCTCCAAGTTCGTGACACTTGCCGTCGGCGAAACAAACTACTGCACCCCAGCCGCCGGGGCCTGGGTTGCCGGAACAAGCGCCGTCTGTGTAGAGGCTTTTGATTTTGGGAGTTGTCATGAGCGAATTAATGTGTAATTTAGAGGTAAGTTGTTTGCAAGTGCGATAATTCAGGCAATGGAGATAGTTTTACTTGGTGCTGTCAGGAACTCAGGACTGAAGTCACTGAGCTTGTAAGAAATTGCAAGCTGTTCTGACCAGACCCCTCTTATGAGGAGACGTTATTTAGGTCACGACACCGGAAAATGCGACGCTAGTTTTGGGCTCTGTCATCTGCAATTAAACAGTTTTAAAGTCACTAAAACAGTGTTGCAGGTCTAACAAGCCTTTATAACCAGGTCGAAGCGCACATTACCCCGCAAGGGAGGCTCATTTGAGCAAAACACTATGCGTTCGCGGGTTGAGAACTTGAGATGGCAATTGTCCCATTGAAAGTACATTACAAAAGTACACCGAGCAATCAATCCCAAGGCGGTAGTAAGGAACCCACGGTATCCCGGAGGTTTCGATGAAAAAAGATTCAAGGCGGTTTCAACCGCCACGTCGTTTCCCACGAGTAGTCTAAATACACGCTCGTTTCCCACTTACCGAATTTTTTTATGAAAAATGCCAACTTAAAGATTAAAAAGGTTGCGCTATTTATTTGTCCGTTTTCTTTGTTAATTTTTAATACTTTCGCGCAAGCACAGCCGCTAGTGCCTGCTGCTGACGGTACGGGTACTGTTGTCACCCCCAGCGGCAACCGCTATGATATCAACGGCGGCAGTTTGTCGGGAGACGGCGCGAATCTTTTTCACAGTTTTGGGCAGTTTGGCTTGAATCAAGGTCAAATTGCTAATTTTCTGACTAATTCGGCTATTCAAAATATATTAGCTCGAATTGCTGGCGGGGACGCTTCGCTAATTAACGGTTTAATTACTGTCACGGGCGGCAATTCTAATCTTTTTCTCATTAATCCTGCGGGGATTGTGTTTGGCCCGAACGCGAGTTTGAATGTGCCGGCGGCTTTCACTGCAACAACTGCTACTGGTGTCGGTTTTGGTTCAAATTGGTTTAATGCTGCGGGTACAAATAATTTTAGCGCGTTGGTGGGTACGCCAAATGCTTTTTATTTTAGTGCGGGTGTACCGGGAAGTATTGTTAATGCTGGCAATTTAGCGGTGACTCCGGGGCAAAATTTGGCTTTGCTTGGCGGTACGGTTGTTAGTACCGGGCAGTTGTCGGCTGCGGGCGGACAAATTACTGTTGCTGCTGTTGGGGGCGGAAATGTTCTCCGCATTAGTCAACCGGGACATTTGTTGAGTTTGGAAATAGCAACGGGCGGAAATTTTGGTAATTCTCAACAGACTTTAAATCCTGTTTCTTTGCCGCAGTTGCTGACAGGTACGGGGCAAAATCAGGCGGCGGGTGTTGCGGTTGCTGATGACGGTTCTGTGCGGCTTGTGGCTTCTGGTTTGCAGGTGAATTCTGGGGATGTGGCGATTGCTGCTAATGTGTCTGGGCTTCCGCAGTTGAGTGCGGGAGGTGCGAATTTATGGGCTGCGGAAAATCTGACGTTAGCGGGCGCTAGGCTGCAAACTACGGGGGATTTGAGTTTGCTGGGTGGGGATGCGGTGCGGGTCAGGGACAGCGCCCAGAATCCTTTTTTGGCGCAGGCTGGGGGGAATTTATACATTCAGGCCGATCGCACTATTGATATTCTCACTCAAAATGCGATCGGCGGCTTATCTCTTCCCCCGCAATTCCAAAGTGGCGGCAATTTGAGTTTGGTTAGCAACGGCGTTATTTCGGGGGATGCCCACTTTGTTTCGGGTGGCAATTTTTCGATTCGCAATTTGTCGGGAATGCCGGGAAACTTTGTCAGTTTATTTGACCCGATTATCAGTTCGGAAGGAGATGTTTTCTTTGGAGATTATACCGGAGTTTCGCTGAAAGTCGAGGCGAGGGGGAGCATTGTTGCCGAGGAAATTACAATTACCGGCCCCGATATTGCATTGGGTAGGGAAAATGTGAGTGGCGATCCAGATATTGCTATTTTAACCAGCAGTCCGGCTTTAATTCTGCGGGCGGGAGTGCAAAATTTGGCCAATTCTCCTAATGTTCCTAATTCTCCTAGGGATACTCCGGGTGATAATGAACAACCTAATCCTTTAGGTGACGATGCAATATTTACTCCTGCGTCTATTTTATCGAATAATTTGATTTCTGTTGAAAATATTTCGGCCGGCGGGCCGGTGATTTTGTCAGCGCCGGGAACTATCGCAACTAGAGATATTAATGGCGGTCAAATTAATCTCGAAAGCAGGGAAGGGGCAGTGGTAGTTGGGGGCAGATTAACGTCTAGTTCGACAATTAATATTCAAGCTAATGACAATATTATATTGACAAGTGACATTTCTCGTGCTGATATCAACGGCAGTATTAGTCTGAATACTGTTCGAGGCAATATAGTAACAGGGTCGATCGATACTGGGACTTCCGGGGCGATCGAACTCAGAGCTTTTGGCAATGTGAATTTTGGGACTTTGCAGGGCTCTAATGTTGATATTACCAGTAACTCCGGGGCCTTGGGAGTTTTGAGCGATCCGAATATTATAGTCCCCAATACTACACCAGTCAATATTACAGCAACTGAGAATATCAATTTGACAGCTTCTAGGGACTTAACGGTAGGCAATCTCACCGCTGCCACTGTCAATGCTAGCAGCAGCAATGGGAGTGTTAATACGGGGGCGATCGCTACTTCTGGAGATGTCAGAATTCTAGCCCAACAGCTAATCAACACAGGGGCAATAACTGTTAATCCTGCCACCACAAATCCAGTTAATCGGATTCCCACAGTAAATCTGGATGCCCAAACTAATATTAATGTTGTCTCGATCGACGCTGGCACTGGCACTATTGCTTTGAGAGCATCCAGCGACTTACAGGCAGGGAGTTTGCAAGGGGGAGTAGTTGCAGTCAATAGCGATGGGGGAACAATTGCGATCGGCAATACTACATCACTTGGGAATATTAATGTCATAGCTTCTGGCAATGTAAGTTCAGGGAATTTGCTGGGAACAAGAGTTAATGTAAATAGCAATTCGGGAAGTATTGAGATTGGAAGTGCCACAGCGACAGAAAATACCGTCAATTTGACAGGTTCTGGCAATGTAAATTCAGGAGATTTGCGGGGAGTTGGAGTTAATGTAAATAGCACTTCGGGAAGTATTAATATTATTGGCAATACGGACGCCACAACAGGAAATGTCAATTTGACAGGTTCTGGCAATGTAAATTCAGGAGATTTGCAGGGAGTTGGAGTTAATGTAACTAGCAATTCGGGAAGTATTAATATTATTGGCAATACGGACGCCACAACAGGAAATGTCAATTTGACAGCGCCGCTCGATGTAAATTCAAGGGATTTGCGGGGAGTTGCAGTTGATGTAACTAGCAGCAGGGGAACTGTCAGCAGTGGTAATATAAGTGCTGTTGAAAGTGTGGGAATTTTAGCGGGGAACGAAATCGCAATTGGGCGAATAAATGTTAATCCTGTTGTTAGTGCCGATCGCACTTCTAGAGTAAATCTTAACGCTCAAAATGATATCAGCGTTGCATCCATAAATGCTCCGGGCGGTAATGTTGAGATCGCAACTCCGGGTTTAGTTCGAGTGACGGGTACTTTTGACCAAAACGGCACTCCTGTTAGCGTCTCGACTCTTGGCGACACTCAACCGGGTACAGTTACGATCCGCCACGGCGGCGGCGATGTCAATCCGCCGATACCTTTTGCGGTGGGAGATGCGACGACTAACGGTACTGCTGGGGCGATCGCCAGTAATGGTGTGGGTACGATTACTCAGGGGCAATCTTTTATCAATTCTTACACTCAAGGCAATAGTGCGATCGTCACTACCAACCAACCAACTAATCCCGACAATCCCAATAATCCCAATAATCCCAATAATCCCAATAATCCCAATAATCCCAACAATCCCAATAATCCCAATAATCCCAATAATCCCAATAATCCCAATAATCCCAATAATCCCAATAATCCCAATAATCC
>NZ_JAUBOZ010000109.1:5479-25620 GCF_036700475.1 Microcoleus sp. T2B6
AATCCCAATAATCCCAATAATCCCAATAATCCCAATAATCCCAATAATCCCAATAATCCCAATAATCCCAATAATCCGCCAATATTACCAAGGGATAGATCGCGATTTGATAGAGGGCGATCGCTTTTTTTCGATCCCAACCAACCCTTTAGTCGCGAACAGCGGCAGAACCAAAACAGAATATCGCGAGATATAGGAAAACCCAGAGAAAGGATGCCGCCCGAAAGAATGCAATTTCCCAGGGGAATGAGAAATTTCATCGATTCAAAAATCAGAGATTCTGTTATTCAGTCAGCATTTCGCGGCGACATCGGCAGGAATTTGGAGGCAGGCCAAATATCGGCAGCTTTGTCTATGCTGGACAAATCTTTCAGCCAAGAATTCGGGGAATATTTAGGCATCAACATTAGCAACGAGTTGGTATCCCCAGAGGAAATTCAAAAAAAGTTAGCATCGGTAGGCGCACAAACCGGCACGAAACCCAGCTTAATTTATCTGTTCTCGCAGCCCGAAGAATTAAATTTAATGCTGATCACTTCTTGCGGTGAAGTGGTTCACAAAAGTGTGCCGTCAGCGAACCGGCAAGAACTTCTGAAAGTTGTAAATGAGTTCAGGGGTGAGATTACCAAACCGGGAGTCCGGGCTACCACGAGTTATCTACCATCTTCGCAACAGCTTTATAAGTGGATGATTGGGCCTTTAGAGGACAGTTTGAAAAGCTGCGAAACGGATACTATTTCCTTTGTTGTCGATCGAGGTTTGAGAGGTATGCCCTTTGCTGCTTTGCACGACGGACAGCAATTTTTGGTGGAAAAGTACAATCTCAGCCTGATGCCCAGCATTAATTTAACAGATACCCGCTACGTCGATCTCAGAAATTCTCAAGTTTTAGCAATGGGTGCCTCGGAATTTTCCGAGTTGAATCCTTTGCCGGCAGTTCCTGCTGAAATAGCGGCTATTTCTAGAGAGTGGCCGGGAGTTACTTTTCTAAATGAGGGTTTCACTTTGGAGAATTTGAAGCGACAGCATCAAAGCCGACCTTTTGGCATTATTCACTTAGCTACTCACGGCGAATTTCGACCTGGAGTACCGAATAATTCTTTTATTCAGTTGTGGAATAGTCGGCTGCGACTGGATCAATTGCAGGATTTGAGATTGAATGATCCCCAGGTGAATATGTTAGTTTTAAGTGCTTGTCGGACTGCGGTCGGAGATGCACAGGCGGAGTTGGGTTTTGGGGGGTTGGCGCTGCAAGCCGGGGTGCAAACGGCTTTGGGAAGTTTGTGGTACGTGAGTGATGAAGGTACTTTGGGATTGATGAGTGAGTTTTACCAGCAGTTGAAGACGGCGCGAATTAAGGGGGCGGCGCTGCGACAAGCGCAAATTGCGATGTTGCGGGGAGATGTGCGTTTGGAGGGTGGCCGATTGCGGGGTTTGAGTCGGGGTGAGGGGGTGGAGTTGCCGAGTTCGCTGCAAGGGTTTGCGGATTTAAAGTTGTCGCATCCTTATTATTGGTCGGCTTTTGTGATGATTGGGAGTCCTTGGTGATTGGTGATTAGTGATTAGTGATTTGTTATTAGTGGGATATCAATGATTTTTTAGAAGGTCAGGAATATTTAGAACGCGAGGTTTCTCCTCACTTTTCTTTTTTGTCGCCATCTGAGATTATGGGATTTTTGGAAACGCAAAAAGATGTGGGGGAAACGTCGATGATTCGAGGGTTTAGGCAGTGGGTGAGGAGTCAAATTCAGTCAGGGGAATGAAGGAGGGCTATTTGTATTTATGAAAGGTAAAAAAATATTCTTTAGCTATAAATTCAAAAGAATACGCAGTCTTTCTTCTACCATCATTAATGTTGTGGGAGAAACTGTACCCCACAGTTCAAAAAATCTTTCTATACTGATCGATCGCACATCTTCACATTTAATGAAACTTCGCTGTCTAAGTCCTCCTTCTGGGGGGTTAACTTCGACGTGCCAGGGAATTCCTTTATCTTTCGATGTGACTGGTAGTACGACAACTAATCCCGAAGCACCCTGATTGAATAAATCTACAGATGTCACTAGACAGGGACGCTTGCCAGCTTGCTCTCTTCCTCGTGTTGGGTTCAAGTCAATCAGCCATATATCACCCCGTGATGGTTTTGCGGATGTCATTCTAAACCATCCTCTAAAGTGATATCCCAAGCTTCCCGTTCTTCAAGTTCTTCTTGCCAAGCTTCTGGGCGATCGCGTAAGGCAAGATAAGCTTGGTTGGCTGCTGCTAAAAACTGTTGTCTTCGGTATTGTTCTATTGCTTGTTCGAGAACTGTTTCGATTGGTTTTCCTGAGAGTGCAGAGATTTCTGCGAGGGTTTGATAAGATGTATTGCTAATTGTAACTGTAGAAGTTTGATCCATGTTACTTTTTTACTTACCTCGACTTTACGCAGCTATTATAACTTAAAAGCTTGGGGTCGCACAGGCGGGACGCCCGCGATCGCACAGGCGCACAGGCGGGACGCCCGCGATCGCACAGGCGCACAGGCGGGACGCCCGTGCCACGAAAAAAAACGCCTATATATCACAGTTAATCGACATCTAAATGCAGTTTGAGAGCAGCATTTACTAACTGCATGATTTCCTCACTCAAACTTCCCACTGCATCGCTGGTGATTCGCTGTTTAGAAATTGTCCGTACTTGCTGTGCTTGTACTTTAGAAGGTTTGGATAAACCGCTATCCTCTGGATTTAGTAAGACCTCGAAAGGGTAGACGCGGGTTACATTAGAGGTAATTGGTAGAATTGTAACTGTATTGGCGGCACGGTTATTAGCGTCATTGCTCACCACCAATACGGGACGGCGTTTATCTATCTCATAACCAACGGTAGGAATTAGATTAGCGTAGTAAATTTCACCACGTTTCATCTGTCAATCCATCGGCAACTGTTAAATCCCAATCGGGGTCTACTTCACTGGATGCTTGTCGGTAAGCAGATTCTAGTTCTTGATTCCGCAGCAATTCCAAAGCTACTTCTATTACTTGGGAGGGCGAGTTGCATCCTTTAGCAATTTTGTAGCTTTCAATAAAGTTTAGTAGCGATTGTGATAGGGAAATTGATATTTTTTCAGCTTGCATTATCTTAGCAATTGGTAATTACAAAGATTTTTACTCAATTATAGCACAAGTAGTAAATTTTCGTCTCAAATCCAGTAATCAGAAAAAAGGGTGTAAGCATTTAGCGCTACACCCTGTCACAAGTTTCCAGTCTTGCTAAAGATACTATTTGTTGTAGACGCACAAGCAAGTTAAACAAACTTAAAATCCCGACGCGAAGACGTGACATTAAAGCTCAGGTCAGTCACGTTTTTGACAAGAGCCAGCGTGTCTCCGCCCGTAGTTTGTATGAGCATATCATTATTGCCCTGACGGGTGAGGCGATACTGACTGGCATTACCGCGCAACTGAATATAATCATCGCGGAAGTTGTAGTCTGCGATCGTGGCTTGGCCGTTGCCTTGGTAGAACATTCCCTGACGGGTATTCCCCAAAACGAAGGTATCAGCCCCAGTCCCTCCTTCTAAGGTGTCGAAATCGGCTCTGTTGAAGCTGGCATAGCCATCGAGGTAGTCATTGCCGGGGCCACCGTTCAGGTAGTCGTTACCTGCTTCACCGTAGAGGGTGTCGTTGCCATCTTGTCCGTATATCTTGTCATTACCTCCAAGACCAGTTAAGTTGTTGCTAGCAGAATTACCAGTAATGATGTCATCTCCTTGCGTTGGTGGCTTCGGATTGCTACCGCCTCCGTTATTCAACTGCGAAAAAGCTTGGAGCGGACTCATTGTTTGCTGCTTCAAGAGAGCAATACTAGCAGGATTCCCGCTGTTTTGGAAGAAGCCGGTTTTTGGGGCATTGAAATCGGTGTGAACTTCCAGGTGAAGGTGTGAGCTGATGCCTAGATTGAAAACTTTGCCAACCTCTTCACCAGCCTCAATGGTGTCTCGATTAGCTACTAATCCACGTGAGTTACTTAGATGACCATAAATCCAACGCTTTCCGTCCCTGCCACGAACAGCAATGAAGGAACCACCAGCTTGATTGGAGACGTTTTCAATGGTGCCTGAAACAACGGCTTTAATGGAAGTTCCCGCACCTGCGGAGAAATCTATTCCTGCATGGGGGCCTTTGTATGCAGGAGACTTTTCATAGATATAGCCTCCTGAAAGTCCTAAGAAATCGTTTATAGGAACCCCCAGCTTTTGGCTGAGGTTACGGGCAACATCCTTCAATTGAGGTGACGCATCCTGATTTGGTGACCAGGTAGGTGTTGCAGGGTTGTTGTCAAAATAATCCCTACTGCCACTTTTCAAGTCCCAGTCATTATCAGTTGTTGGTAAGGACATTGTAGTTACTCCAGTTGTAATGTTTGGTTGTGTATTTGCATTGGGCAATCGAATTCAGAGTTATGCGTTTCACATAACCCGGTTCGCACTCAATTAATGTGTGCTTCAAGGGTTAGATAAATTCATAACTGAACTCTAAATAATCAAAATCTGGTAAGCGCGATCGCACTTATTGTCTAAGCAGGAGAGCGAGCATTGCCTACCCTCCTACTGTGGGAGAAGATTAGCTATCGCTAAAATTTAGCTGGCCGCCACAACAGCCATCGCAGGAAATAGCAGAAACATTCTGAAAGACCAGCCGTCCAAAGTGCTTTTGCTGAGCCTCAATTAATTTTTTTCGAGCACGCTCAATCGTTTGAGGATCGTTCTTCTTTGCATCAGAAAAAGGATTATGATGGATGAACTGACCAGCCACTGCATTGCAGAACTCTGCGTAGTCCTTGGTATGGAGTATGTGACTATGCCATATCTTGTCGATTTCCGGGGATGGCACACTTAAGGTACTACTAAATACACCACAGAGGTAGATGAAGCAGCGATACTGCTTCACTAACTCATCAATTCCTTCGTTTAACTCTGGATGATTTTTGAGCACGTAGGTAACAACAGAATCAAGATTAAAGTCAGAATCGACGACTTCTCCGTTTCGCTGTTCTATTTGTTCTGTGCGATCGTATCCTTTATATTGTTCAGGCATTGAAAAATTACCTCGATTAGTTTTTGAAGTTGTATTCTTTGAACTCGGTATCAAATTTGATTTCATGGGGTGAGCTAACCCATGACTAGAGTGTATTCAGAAGTTAAGTTTAATAGGGACACTAAAAGATACTTTTAAAGCCAACTTTAAGCCAAATTATAAAAAAGCCAACTTTAAGCCAACTTCGCTGCTAAAATCACTGAAACACCTAAAAGTACAGTCCGCATTAGCGCCATTCCTCCATGAGCCTAGCCAATGTCTCGGTGAATGTATGTCCAGACCTGCAAGGAAGCTTACTGACCGAGTTTGAGAAAAGATATAAAAAACCCGGAAATAGCCGCGCCCGCACAGGTGAACTTATCGTCCACTGGCAAAACCGAATAGATCCTGACCGCTGCCCCTCAGACCAAGCTGTATTAAATTTACTGAAAGGAAAACGAAATACCTCTGAACTTTGGCTGGTCGATGGCTTGTGTCGCTTGCTGCTGGGCTGTTCCTATGCTGAATGGGGCAACCAATTTGCTCAGAAGCAATATGACAATACTTTGGTCAAAATTCATACGTCAAATCCCAACTCGGATTTTCTAGAGGTTGAGGGATCGATCGCACATCCCTCAGTACCAAACCAGAATTTTGTGGGACGGGAAGGGGCGATCGCCTCCCTCAACACCCGGATCAACCAAGGCGCAAAAATCATCGTCATCAAAGCATCCGGCGGTATAGGTAAAACAACCTTGGCGCGGCAATATCTCCATTCCCAAGGATTTGATTTAGTGCTAGACATCCCGATGGCGAAGGAGACGGAAAATATTACTCCCGTCGAAAACGTGATTGAAGAATGGCTGAAGCGAGACTTTGATGAAGAACCGGGGCGGGAATTTGGAGTGATGCTTGGCCGGCTCAAACGGCAACTTCAAACGCGCCAAGTTGGAGTGTTGATTGATAACCTGGAACCGGCGCTAGATGGACAAGGTAGATTTATTCAACCGCATCGCCACTATGTAGAGTTGTTGCGAATTTTGGCTGACTCGACGGTACTATCAGTGACGCTAATTACCAGTCGCGATCGCCTGTGTGATCCTGAAGTGAGTGTCGATCATTACGAATTACTCGGATTGGATGAATCGGCATGGCAACAGTTTTTCGACAGCCGCAATATTTATATTGATATTCCGACTCTCCAGGCAATGCACAACACCTATGGTGGTAATGCAAAAGCAATGGGTATTTTGTGCGGTGCAATTCGAGAGGACTTTGACGGAAATATGGTGGCTTATTGGCGGGAAAATATCACAGATCCGTTAGTTAAGACAGATTTAAAAAATTTAGTAACCAGTCAGTTTAACCGTCTCCAAGAACTCGACTCCGCCGCCTATAAACTCCTCTGCCGTTTAGGATGCTATCGCTATCAAGATGTGCCGACTGTGAGCGCTGAAGGATTGTTGTGTTTATTGTGGGATCTGCCAGAAATACAGCGCAGACGAGTTATTGAATCGTTGCGAAATCGCTCTTTGGTAGAATTCTGCAAAGGAGAATATTGGCTGCATCCGATGATTCGGGAAGAGGCGATCGCACGTTTGAGAGCAAGTGAAGATTGGGAAGAGGCGAATCGCAAAGCAGCAGAGTTTTGGACGGATAGTGCTAAGACTGTTGAAACTGTAGAAGATGCACTGAGGGCTTTTGAGGCTTACTATCACTGTGTAAAAATTAACGACTTTGAGCAAGCTGGCTCTGTAATTGTGAGAAGGAGAGATACCAGTTGGAAAAAGGGAGAACGTCTGGGGGTTGCGTTTTATAGGTTGGGTTTGTTACAACCAATGGTTTATTCAATTAATTCAATTATTAGCGAAGTTAAAGATAATCATATACTGAGTATGTGGTTGTATAATCTTTTAGGGGATTTCTACTGGTTAACTGGATATATAAACCCAGCAATTGAATGTCACAGTTTATCATTCAAAGCAGCGGACTGTACCCTTTTATCTATTAATTTAAGCCCTTCAATATATTTTGAGGCTAAAAAGTGGAAAACTTGGTCTTTAATTAATACAGGACTTTGTAAAATCGATTTATGGGAACTTGAAGAAGCTGTCAAATTGTTTGAAAACATAGAAGTTATTTGTAATCATCACGATTCAGAACATGGCTTGTCTAAGAATGAGAAAGACTATTTATACTGTTTAGCATTTTTGAACTCATGTTTAGGCTTTAAAGAGAGCGCTCTGAGTTATGCACAACAAGCAGAATTAGTTATTTCTAAAATAGATAATAGTTATTGGAGTAAAGGATATAGCTTATTGTTTATGGGCCTAACTTATAAAAATTTAGGAGAACCTGAAAAATCTTTTGAAATGTTCCGCCAAGCGATCGCATTTGCCGAAAAAACTCACTACACTCAGGTTAAGGCTAAAGCTTTAAGTGGTCTAGCAGAGCTTTATCGAGAACAGGGAGAATTTGCAACAGCGCTTTCCCATCATTCAGAATCGATCGCACTTCTAGAGAAAATCGGCGCAAAATGCGATCTAGCTGAAGCTCATTATCAACTTGCCTTAACTCACCAAAAGATGGGTGAAGCCGAGAAGAGTCAGACTGCTTTTCAAGAGGCGATTCGACTCTTCAATGAAATGGAAGCACCTAACCAAGTTGAGAAAGTGCGAAAAGCAATAGGTAAGAGCGACAAAGTTTAGTTTTAGATATATAAATACCCTCTTAGTCCGCGAAGGCGGACTTCGTTTGTGTAGACGCGGTTTCAACCGCCGAATTATCTAACCCAAAGCCTGCCGCTGAGCCTCCAACAATTCCTGAATCCCGATTTCTGCCATATCCAAAATTTGATTTAACTGACTCCGACTAAAACTTCCTTCTTCCGCAGTTCCCTGAATTTCAATGATATTCAAATCTCCATTCATTACCACATTACAATCAATTTCAGCCGCCACATCTTCAAGATAATTCAAATCTAAAAACGGCTCCCCTTCCAAAAGCCCCACAGACACGGCCGCCACTTGACGAATAATGGGCGATCGCACTAAATCACCTTTTTGCACCAACTTATTCAAAGCGTCAGCCACAGCCACAAACCCGCCAGTAATTGAAGTTGTGCGAGTCCCCGCGTCCGCTTGCAAAACATCCGCATCGACAAGTATGGTGCGTTCACCCAATAGTTGCATATCCAAGCACGATCGCAAACTACGCCCAATCAACCGCTGAATCTCTTGAGTCCGTCCCGATAATTTCATAAATTCCCGCTCTTGTCGCTGCGGTGTAGATCCCGGCAACATTCGGTATTCCGCTGTTAGCCAACCTTGTCCAGTATTCTCCAGAAATCTCGGCACTCCCGGCTTGATTGTCACGCTGCAAAGTACCTGAGTATCGCCACTTTTCGCCAGTACGGAACCGCTAGCAAATTTGGTAAACTGTCGATCGAAACTAATCGGACGAATTTGATTTGGTTGTCTGCCATCGGGACGTTGGAAAGACATAAGCTAATTAGTAATTGGGCATGGGCATGGGGCATTGGGCATTGGGACAGTTGTACGCTCGCGTAGCCGAAGTATCGGGGCTTCGTAATTCTTCCTACTGACTACTGACTACTGACTACTGACTACTGACTACTGACTACTGACTACTGACTACTGACAATTTTTAGAATATCCTGCTGGACTTGTTGTGGAGATTGATCGCCATCAATAGTTAACAATTTGTTGCGGTGTTCGTAATACTCTAAAAGAGGAATAGTGCGTTCGTGGAACAAATCGAGCCGACGCTGTAAAATTTCAGGGTGGTCATCCGATCGATCGCGCTCGATCGACCTACTCAGCAAAACCTCGATCGGCACTTTCAACAAAATCGCCCAATCTAGCTCCTGGGCCAAATCCTCTAATAAAAAATCCAACTCCTCAGCTTGAAAAGCCGTTCGCGGATAGCCCTCCAACACCCAGCCATTAAAGACATCCCACAGCAGCAGTCGGCGGCGAAAGAATTCAATCATAGTTGCGTCGGGAACTAACTCCCCTCTTTCGACATAAGACACCGCCAGCTTGCCTAAATCTGTGTCTTCTGCGATCGCCTCCCGTAGAATGTCCCCCACAGCCAGCAAAGGAAGGCTCAAATTGCTGCACAGTAGTTCAGCCTGAGTTCCCTTTCCCGCTCCTGGCCCTCCCAGAATCACCACTCTCACAGTCCCTGCTCCTAGTGCCGCGACATTCAAATTTTACGCGATGTGTGTACCGATACTTTTTTGCTAACATTTGCTAACAAATACATAAGTTGAGATCAGATATCAACCAAGGCGTATCAACCGATGCCCGTAGAATTTTCTACAAGCACTTATATTCTTGCCTTCAGCTTGGTTATCGCTTACAGCCCCACGCCAATCTGATTATTTGCTTTGATAATGTAGAGGCAACTTATTTATATAGCGGTTGCGTACTACCAAGGTTTTTCACCTACATCTGAGTGGCTAAATTCATTCTATATGACATGAAGACCAGAAGGCAAATGTAAGTGATTGTTAGCAAATGTCAGAAAAAGTCTTACCGTTAATCAACCTTTTCTTAAAAGCCCTGGACGCAGCCAGACTCTCATAACCTTGGTTTTTCACCCTATAACTATCTAAGGATCGTGGATTAAATAACTTCCTACAAAAAATACTCTCATCACCGTGGTTTTTCACCCTATAACTGTATAAATGTCAAGCTCCACGCCGTATTTTACTAAAAAATCCCGTTTCTGCCTAAGTGCTAATTGAGTTCAAAAATCGAACAAACGACTGCGAATGCCACTGCAGCGAGCTTTTGACAACTTGTATATATAGTGTTTGATCCGATGTGCACCCGGCCCAGTACACTATATATTGTCAAGCAGGCTTCAGCCGCGTCAAGGTCGGAGCTGCACTCAAGACTTAGTTGCTGATTAAATATTGCCCTATGGTTGCTCAGTTACAAACCCCTAAACTCAATTTAACCCACAGCTTGCCCTACACAGTTCAAGGGCTGGTGCAAGTTTTTACAGGCCCGCACCGCTGCTTTTTTACCAGTGTCATGGCTCAGGCCCTCAGAATTGCAGGACAGGGAGCTCCGGTGCTAGCGGTGCAGTTCCTCAAAGGGGGAATTAATCAAGGACACCAGCATCCGGTGCGGCTGGGGCAAAATTTAGATTGGGTGCGCTGCGATTTGTCACGCTGCATTGAGAATGCCGATTTAGATGAGCTGGAGACGCGATCGATCGAACAATTGTGGCAGTATGTTCAAAATGCGGTGCGCGAAGGTCGTTATGCCTTAGTTATTCTCGATGAATTGAGTTTAGCGGTTAATTTGGGCTTGATTCCCGAAGCCGAAGTGGTGGCATTGATTGACAACAAGCCGCATCATTTGGATATGATTTTTACCGGGCCATCCATGCCCCAAAGAATTTTGGATGTTGCCGACCAAATTACTGAAATTCGCCGCAGTTAAGGACAATGATTCAATTTGCGATCGCCATTTTAGCGGTCGCATTTTTTATGTAAAAAAACAGTATCTAAAAAAAGAGGCGATCGCTTAGCTCAAAGAGCGATCGCACGCTGATCAATTTACCAGCGACGTTACGCTTGAACTACCGGATCGAACACAACACTCAATCGATCCGTCGGAACCATCCGTTTGAGAATTTTCAAGTGACCGTCTGCATCAGACCAACTGCGAAACTCACCCACAACCACCTTTTCCACATTTGGAAGCGAGCGAACTATAGTCCACGGCTTGAGACGTTTTTCTTGCAACATACTAGATAAATCTCCTTGGTAAATTGGAGCCAAAGCCAGTCCCAATGGTTGGCCACCGCCGAGGACTGGCTTTTGACTTTGCAAACTTGCCCTTCTCTAAGAACATAGCACAAAAAAAAGGGTTTGGGATTATATCTTATTTTTCGCTTTTTTTAGAGCTATTTTCTACATAACAGATGATTAAACTCAAAATTTGTTAACTCTTTAATTCCCAACTCAAAACTATTTCATGACTAACACTTCGACTTCGCTTCGGGTGCAGCCTCACTAATAAATTCTGCCTTCTACCTTCTACCTTCCTTTTACTGAGATATTGCACCATTCTCAATAAGTTTTTTATGAACAGGCAAGATGCCTGTTCCACAAAGAGTGAATTTTCTTGTGGAACAGGCATCTTGCCTGTTCTTGAGAATAGTGCAAGATGTGAGTTTTACAAATCCCGCCGCGACAGCAGAAACCAGATCCCACCTAAACCCAAAACACCGCACAAAACCCCGCCTTCCCACCCAAAAACAGTCCCCCCCGGCAAATGTCCAGGCTTGGCTTTAGAAGTAAAATTCAGCTCCGAATAGTATACCCACTGGCTGTTAACCCGCCAGCCCACTCGATCGCCAAACTTCTCCCAAACTGTAGCATCATAAACACCAGGCTTTCCCCCCAACTTGAGCCACAAACCCTTTTGCACAGAAAAACCGAATCTGCGGTGACTGTGCCGCACCCAAAGTTGATCGATAGTCTGCAAATCCTTAGCTGGAAACTTCCTAATATCTTCCTCACTCAAATAACCCCGTGAATTTTGCTGCATCACCTCCAGCATTTTCACAGAAGTTTCCTCATCAGCACCACGCCAATTTTTAGCAGCCAGCAGCCTTGCCAAGTGAGAATAATCAATACCTTTTTCGGACTCTAAATTCACAGAAACTAACGCAGTATCAGTCACTGGTTGAGTGGGAACCGAAGGACTAATGACAGTTGCCTGCTGCGACTTTTCCAGCACTGGGACAACAACAACAGGAGGTTTTAAAGCATCCAAAACTTCCACAGCCGATTTGTAGCGATCTTTAACATATTCCTGAATCAACTTATCCAAAACCTGAGCTAAATCTTCGCTAATTTGTGTTCCTTTTGGCAAAGCCTCCCTCCAAAGCCACCGGCCTTCAAGCGGATCGTAAAGGTCATCGTGAATGTCCCCGTAGATATCCAGATAAGGCATAACAGAAGTCAGCAAGCGAATGCAAGTCACCCCCAAACTATAAAGGTCGCTAGCAGGAACAGCTCTACCGTGACGCTGTTCTAGAGCCGCGTAGCCGGGAGTTCCCAACTTCGTTCCTGTTTTGGTCGGAGCAGCAGCTACTACCTGTTTGGAAACCCCAAAATCTATCAGCACTAACTTACGATCGCGAGCTCGGCGGATCACATTCTCAGGCTTAATATCGCGGTGAATTACATTTCGGTCGTGAACAAACTTCAATAAAGGCAACAAATCTAACAGCAGTTCGCAAGTTTTAATTTCGCTATAAGCACCGTACTTATCTAACTCATCCTTTAAATTATTGCCATCAATAAACTCTTGCACCAAATACAATCGCCCATCTTCCTCAAAATAAGAAATTAACTGAGGAATTTGCGGGTGCTTCAGTTCGTATAACCGCCTTGCCTCTTGTTCAAACAGTCGAACATATTTTTTAAAATGACCGGGCTTCCGCTGAAACTCTTGAGGGGGCGACAACTGTTTGATCACGCACAATTCCTCAAATTTTCCATGATTAACAGCTCGGAAAGTCCTGCCAAATCCCCCATCGCGCAGCGGTTCTGTTGCTGCATAAAGGTCTTTTAGCAGCAGCTTTGAACCACAATTAAGACAATACTTTGTGCCTGGTGGGTTCTGACGCTTGTCTCTTGGGCAATCGAGATTAAGGCAGTATGTCATATATTAAAAAAATGCGAACAAAATTATACTCAGGGTTTTATATTATTCAAGAGTCCGATCGCGAGCTGGTTTTTGTAGAGGCGAAACCTCGAACCTTACGGAGGCGGCAGCCACCCTCGCGATCGGAGGGGGCGCTCTCGCCAGACTGCCACCCCTGAGCAAGTATAACTCTCTTGAGGGTTTGACCTCAAACTCGAAGTCCTCATCTAACCTTAGACTCCGCTGCGTGCAATACATTTGATTTAGCGGTCAAAGAGCCACAAGATCAAACAGAAATAGTAATTTATTACCAGCCCCGTGAGTTCTGCAACGCCAAAAAAACTGAGGATTCCGCCTGAGATATAATTTTATTGCCAGAGAGAAGCACACTAACGGGAGCCACAGCTTCCGTCAAGTTCGATCGACCTTAATATTTTAGCAGTATAATTTTTTATCGAACCAAGCCTAATCAACAGTCCAAAAATATCCAACAAACGCACGTTAAAATAAATACTAGCTTCCTCGATAGCAATCCGAGCTCGATCAGACACTTAGCCAGCTTTCCCTGTTTCCTTTTTTCAGCTATTACCAGTTACATCTAATTCGATCGGTCTACTTAATTAGGAACCGCTAGTGACACCAAAACTACTGCCCTCTCCAACTCCCAACTCCCGCAAAAAATCACCAAAAGTACCTTGGTTCGAGCGGTTCATGGCACTGGTCGCCCTGGGAAATTTAAGCCTAGTAATATTTGACATAACTTACGTGCCCGGACGAGATTTCTACTTCCGGCAACTGCCAGTTCTAACTCAAGTATACGACCCATTTAAAGGAATTAAACCCCACCGAGACACCCAGCAATATCTGGAAACCTTAGAAGAATTAAAAATTCAAGTAGTGCAAACAGGGTTGCCCTCTCCCCAAGTAGCAGCCAAATTGCAGGAAATAAACAATCTGAGCGCGAAAATGATCGACGAAGATCCCTTTCGAGTAGCATCAAAAAGTGGCACCTTAGAAAAAATAAAAGACCGGATGCGATCTCGCGTCCCAAATCCGCAAGACTCCGCTAAACAATCATTCCAAAGATTCTGGAGCCCTGACTATTTAAACAAACAAGGCTGGCAAAAAGAAATCAAGTGGTTTGACTCCAAAATCAAGCCATTAATCGCCACCAACTATTACCGCGAGATTGGAGAAAACGGCGAATTCACCGATAACTTCTGGCTAATCGACCTGCCATTTATTGCCATATTCGCGATCGAATTTCTAGCCCGTACCTACTCGATCAGCCGCCGCCACCGCAGCGTCACTTGGCGATCGGCCATGCTCTGGCGATGGTACGACATCTTCATGCTTCTCCCATTCTGGCGCTTGTTGCGAGTATTACCCGTCACAATTCGCATCCACCAAGCCAAAATGCCGGATCTCCAACCCATACGCACCCAAATCAGCCGAGGTTTCGTCGCCAACTTCGCCCAAGAATTGACCGAAGTTGTAGTAATTCAACTCATCAACCAGATGCAACAATCTATTACCACAGGCGAACTCGCTCGTCAACTCTTTAAATCCCCAAAACAGCGCTATCTAGACATCAACAATATCAATGAAATAGAAGCGATCGCCACCCATCTCGTGCAAATAACCGTCTACAAAGTCCTCCCCCAACTCCAGCCAGACCTAGAAGCCCTCCTCCGGTACAATATTGAAAGCTTCCTCAAACAATCCCCCCTCTATCAAGGATGGAAGCAAGTACCCGGCCTGGGAAACCTGCCCGAACAGCTAGCACAGCAATTAGTTGCAGAACTCTCAAAATTAGCCACCCTCGGCCCCCAAGATGCCTACGAAGCCTTCAAAATCGCCACCGAAGACCCCATAGGCATGAAACTCTCAAGCCAGCTAGTCCAACATTTCGGGCAAGCTTTAGGAACCGAACTGCAACAGCAGCAAACCTGGCAAGAAATACAACTGCTGCTGTGCGACTTCCTAGAAGAGTTCAAAATCAACTACATTCAGCGGTTGAGTGAAGAAGACTTCGAGAAAATTTTAGAACAAGCCAAAGAACTGCAACGGATAGCCCCGCGTTAGGGCAAGTCTCCACCGCTTTACTTATTTTTTTCTTCCCCAATTAGCAATTAGCAATTAGCAATTACCCTGCTGTAACTCCTGCACATGAAACTTGCGGGAATTGTAAAGTTTCATGTGCGATCGGCATTCTTTACCAGAGTCATCTGCAGAGTTGTGCATCACATCTTCAGCGCCGTAGTTAGTTAGACCGCCGTTAGGGTTCTCAGCGGCCTGGCGTGTCATGTTTTTAGGGAGAAAGATCAATCGATTTTAGATTTTAGATTTTAGATTTTAGATTAAAGAATTGAAGCATTGACCCCACGGATAAATTCGGGGGCTCCTTTATCGGATACAGGTTTTTTATTTCCCCGGTCCTGAGTCTGCTTTCGGAATGAATCCGGGGGCTTGTATCCTGGATGCTTTCGGTCAATCGATTTTAGATTTTAGATTTTAGATTTTAGAGGCGACCCCACGGATAAATGGGGGGGCTTGAGGATTTTCGATTTGGGATTTTGGATTGATTCCACGGATAAATCACGTGGCGGGTACCATCAAGAAATTTGTGGTCAGTTTTTTTAGACGTACATTATATCAATTTATATGTAAGTTTGATGAGGTTCTACTTTTTAGAGTCAATCTGTAAAGTAAAGTTAAAAATTACTACAAATAGCTCTAAACCAAGTAATCTATTAGATATGATTGCTAACTGGTTTCCTAAAGGCTAAAAAAAATTACCAAGGCTAAAAAAACTAAGGCGCGTCAGTATCTTTAGTCAGATATTATTATACCACTATCAGAGAAAACACGTAAGTAGCCATGCTTGTTTAAGCAAGTTACTGTCTCAAACTTTTCACTAACTATTATAGATTGCTTTTCAATATATATTTCCTCAGCCTCATTTCACTCTTCTCCACTGAGATTTTTCAGCCAACTCGTTACCCCAGGAGTAACACCAATAAATGTCACAGACCTCTGCAACCACTTTCCTGTCAAACCGTTCTAAAAAAAAGGTGTCCCTGCGCCTAATTTTAGTATTCCCATTCGTTCTGCAAATATTTGCTGCTGTCGGGCTAACAGGCTGGCTATCCTTACGCAACGGGCAAAAAGCAGTCAACGAAGTTGCGAGCCAGTTGCGAAGTGAAATTACGGCCCGCATCCAGCAGCAGCTCAACACATACCTAGACACAGCCCCTCGCGTCAATCAACTGAATGCCAATGCCCTTCGCCTAGGGTACTTAAATCCAGACGAATTGGAGAGTACGGAGCGCTATTTGTGGGAGCAAATTCAAGCCTTTCCTTCTCTGCCCAATATGGGTTTTGCTACTAAAACTGGAGAATTCATTGCCATTGAACGCCAAGAGAATGGCAAAGTAGTTTTTAAAATAGCAGACAAAGAGCATCGGAATGAACTTCATATTTATGAATCTGATAGCAAAGGTAATCAAACTAAGCTGTTAAAAGTCTCCCAAAACTACAATATACTCACCCGTTCATGGTATAAAGACAGTGTACGCTTAGGCAAGCCCACATGGAGCGAAATTTTTTCACTTACAGGTCAGAAAACGCTCTCGCTTCCTGCCGGACATCCAGTTTATGACGAAAGTGGCGAATTGCGCGGGGTATTCGTTGCTAATTTTCTGATCTCTTTCCTCAGTGACTTCCTGCACAGCTTAAACATCGGTCGTTCGGGACAGACATTCATTATGGAACGTTCTGGACTCCTAGTAGCCAGTTCAACTCTCAAAGAAGCATTTATCGCCCACAATGACAAGCTCGATCGCCTGAATGCTTTAGATAGCACAGATGATTTAATCCGGCTGACAACAGCGCATTTAAAAGAACACTTTGGCGACCTCACTAAAATTAATAGCTCTCAGCAATTGGATTTTACGATCGCCGGCCAGCGGGAATTCCTCCAAGTTATGCCCTTTCAGGATAGCCGAGGATTGGACTGGCTGATCGTCGTCGTAGTTCCTGAAAGCGAATTCATGGATCAAATTAACGCCAATACCCAGACTACCATTTTGTTGTGTTTCGGAGCCTTGGCGCTGGCTACTGTTTTGGGAATCTTAACCGCACGCTGGATTACCAGCCCAATTCTCCGTTTGATCGCAGCTTCTAGGGCGATCGCCAGTGGCGACTTAGAGAAAAATGTGCAGGTAAAAGGCGTAGAAGAACTAGAAGTTCTGGGTCAATCTTTCAACCTTATGGCACAACAGTTGCGCGAATCCTTTGAGGCGCTAGCCAAGACCAATTCCGAGCTAGAAATCCGAGTAGAAGAACGCACCGCCGAACTCACGGAAGCCAAACAAATCGCTGATACTGCCAACCAAGCTAAAAGTGAATTTTTAGCGAATATGAGTCACGAATTGAGAACGCCACTCAATGGAATTTTAGGATACGCTCAAATCCTAGAACGCTCAACAACGATGGCTCCGAAAGATATCCAAGGCATCAGTATTATTCACCAGTGTGGTTCCCACCTGTTAACCCTGATTAATGACATCTTAGACCTCGCTAAAATTGAAGCTCAGAAATTGGAACTGTACGCGAAAGATTTCCATTTTCCTTCCTTTTTGCAGGGAGTCGCAGAAATCTGCCGCATCCGAGCCGAACAAAAAGGAATGGCTTTTGTTTATCAACCCAGTTCGGAAATTCCTGCTGGCATCTACGCTGACGAGAAACGCTTGCGACAGGTACTAATTAACTTACTGAGCAATGCAATTAAGTTTACCGACTCGGGACGAGTGACTTTTAAGATAGAACATCTGGAAAATGGGACAGGTGAAAAGGTACAAAGCCATGACCAAAAGCCAGCCTCACCAATTCACAAAATTCGGTTTCAAATAGAAGATACTGGCGTTGGTATGACACCAGAACAATTAGAAAAAATATTTTTGCCTTTTGAACAGGTAGGAGACAGCAAGCGTCAGGCGGAAGGAACCGGACTCGGTTTAACAATTAGCCAGAAAATTGTCGAAATAATGGGTAGTACAATCCAAGTAAAAAGTCAGTCAGGAGTCGGCAGTGTTTTTTGGGTAGATGTGGATTTACCGGAAGCGGCAGACTGGGCAAATACAGCCACGATTGCCCAGCAAAGAAAGCTGGTTGGCTACCAAGGTAGAAAGCAGAAAGTTTTGGTGGTGGATGACAAATGGGAAAACATATCGGTCATTGTCAATCTCCTGGAACCCCTCGGCTTTGAAGTAACCGAAGCTAAAAACGGTCAAGAAGGTTTAGAAAAAGTAGAAGAGTTTAAGTTTGATCTGATTATCACTGACTTGGTGATGCCAGTGTTAGATGGCTTTGAGATGATGCGCCGTATCCGAAATTTGTCACACTATAAAGACGTGACAATCATTGCTTCATCTGCCAGTGTATTTGCTACCGACCAACATAAAAGTTTGGAGGGGGGAGCCAAGGATTTTCTCGGTAAGCCAGTGCAGGCAGAAGAGCTATTTGAGATGTTGCAAAAATATTTAAAACTTGAATGGATATATGACGAACACAAAAGTGAAAAAATCAGCACTATTCCCTTTTCCTCTGATCCTAAATCACTTTCTGAATCGAAATCTGTAGTTGCTCCCCCCCCAGGAGAAATAGAACTTTTATTTGAAATGGCGATGAGAGGCAACGTGAAAGGAATTGTGAAGCGCAGTGAGCACCTAGAGAAATTGGATCAGAAATTTGTGTCCTTTGCTGTTGAGCTGCGCCAGTTAGCCCAAGGCTATCAGGTCAAAAAAATCAAAGAGTTTATTACATCCCACCGAACAGAAAAAGAATGAAGGTAGAAAATATGGAAACCAGCACCATCTTAATTGTCGATGACAACCCTAGTAATCTGGACGTGCTTTCTGAAGCTTTAGCTAATTCAGGATGGGAGATATTGGTAGCAACTGATGGTGAAACTGCCATCGAGCAGGCTGAATATAGTCAACCTGATTTGATTCTGTTAGATGTGATGATGCCAGGAATTGACGGGTTTGAAACCTGTCATCGCCTGAAGGCAAGTCCGTTGACGAACGAAATTTCGGTAATTTTTATGACGGCTCTTTCGGACATAGGAGATAAGGTCAAAGGCTTTAATCTAGGGGCTGTGGATTACATTACTAAGCCCTTTGAACAAAAGGAGGTGTTAGCTCGCGTCAACCTCCATTTAAAACTGCGTTCTTTGACTAAAACTCTCGCAGACCAAAATCTGCTTCTCAAACGGGAAATTGAAGACAGGCTCGCAGCAGAAGCAGCGTTACATCAGCTCGCGCAGGAGTTAGAAAAACGGGTGGAAGAACGAACGGCTGAACTTTCTCAAGCTTTGGATAATCTTAAAAAAGCTCAAGTGCAAATCGTTCAAAGTGAAAAGATGGCTTGTCTTGGTCAACTTGTAGCTGGGGTGGCTCACGAAATTAACAATCCAGTTAGTTTTATCTCCAATAATATCCCTATTGCCAAGGAATATATTGCCGATTTGATCGGGATGACTCGGCTTTGCCAGCACAACGTTACTTCGATATCAGAATTTGAGGATAAGTCCCAGGAGATTGAGTTAGATTTTATTGTTGAAGATTTGCCCAAAATTATTGATTCAATGGCGCTAGGAACAGAGCGACTTTACAATCTTTCTATGTCACTGCGTAATTTCTCTCGGTTGGATACATCGGCACTAACGCCAGTGAATATTCACGATGGGCTAGATAGTACCTTATTAATTTTAGGGCATCGACTGAAATCTAAAGGAAGTTTCCCCGGAATTGCAGTGATTAAAGAGTATGGGGAATTGCCGCTAGTAGAGTGTTATCCGGGGCAACTTAATCAGGTGTTTATGAATATATTGGCGAATGGAATTGATGCTTTAGAAGAGTCTACGATTAGTTGTCCGCTGTGCGGGGAAAAGAAACAGAGTAATGACACTCCACAGATTCGGATCTGCACAGAAATGCTTCATGATGACAGAGTGGTGATTCGGATTGCTGATAATGGGGTTGGCATAACTCAGGAAGTAATGCAACATTTATTCACCCCGATGTTTACTACTAAATCAGTAGGTAAAGGGACAGGTTTAGGTTTGTCTATTAGCCGGGAGATCGTAGAACGAAAACATGGTGGTAAGCTGACCTGCATTTCCTCGCCAGAATGGGGGGTAGAGTTTGTAATTGAGCTTCCTATTCAGCATTAGTAATGGGGATTTTTTAGGGTGAATCTTCGTTGGGCTGTTTTGTCAATATACCGTTAATTTGGCGATCGCCCATGTCTAAGGAATGAGAATTAAATAACTTCCACAAGATTGTGGGATGGGCGTCCCGCCCGTCCAAAAAGGACGGGCGGGAC